>JAQGKC010000090.1 GCA_028290305.1 Bradyrhizobium sp. | reverse complement strand
CGGCCGAATGGGTTGCACGTCAAATAACGGAGGCATTTCCTTGGGATGAGGCTCCGCACTACCTCATCCGCGATCGCGATCGGATCTATGCCAGCGTCGTCACACGCCGATTGCGCGCCATGGGCATTCGGGACAAGCCTACCGCACCAGCCTCGCCCTGGCAGAATGGCGTTGCCGAACGGCTGATCGGGTCGATCCGGCGTGAATGTGTGGACCACATCATTGTCTTGGGCGAGGTGCATCTGCGCCAGATTCTGCAATCGTATGCACGCTATTACAACAACATCAGAACGCATCGGTCATTGGACAAAGATTCGACGTTTTCTCTCCCGGTTCGGCGAACCGGTGTGATCAGTTCACGCACCATCCTGGGTGTACTTCATCACCACTACGCCCGTGTTTAAGTTTTCGGTACACACAGGTGTCGATCCGCGTCGAATATAAGATTATCCCACCACGTCCCGAAAAGAATCCGGACCGACGTGACGTCTTGCACATACCGGAGGACCCGAGCGATCTATTGACGAAAGATCGCTTGGGAAAAGAGGTTATGGCCCCAGGTCTCGAAAGACCAATTCCCAAGGTCGTCATATCGAGGGAGGATTACAAGAGATCGAAGGGAGAACCGACGTATTTGGTTGGTGTCGTGACTTACGACGACATTTTCCAGGCGAAACCACCTCATCATATCACAAAATTTTGCTACCAGATCGGCCAGGTTGGATGGAGCACATATGGGGGGCCGTTCGGAATTGGTTCTATCCTCAACGCCCTGGACAACGTGCTGCCAGATATCCCCTGGTTCAAACCATCTTTCGATCCATGCCCCTATTGGAACTGTGCTGATGAGACTTGTGAGCCCGACCGAAGCGACTACCACAAGGACTTAGACGCGGCCTTCGAGAAGGCAGCCAAGGATGCTGATCCGGATCAGTCGAAGAAACCGGTACGCCACCCGTAAAGACCGCCGAAGCATAGGCGAAAAGCTACCATTGCACGCCGTTTTGCTCGCAGGACGTCGTATGGAGCGCTTGCGATCAGACCGCATTCTATAAGCCGCCAAGCAATGGCGCGACCTCAGTGACGCTGCCACAAGTCATGAAGCTCGAGGAAGAATGCCGCAACTACTTGTATAGGCGAAAAACCTTCTGCGCGATCACAAGGACGGCGAGCTTGCAAACGCCGAATAAATTACGGCTTTTTCGACCACACCCCTGTAGTCGATTAGCGCCTTGAGCGACGACATCTAGTGGGACCGCCGAGGCCTAACACTCAACATCCGGCGTGATTCACGAACCGACTCAAGATTCCTTGGAATCTCGCGAAATCGACTCGCAATTCTTTGGTTTATCGACTCTCGAATTTTTGGCGCCCTATGGAGAATCAATGACTTAATCGACTCGCACTTGGTTGGTCCCGACACGAAGCGAATGAAAGCTGCCCGCCGAAGCCTTCGGCGAAGGCGGGCCGTAGCCGCGAGCTACGGTAGGCAGGCCAGATGAAATCAGTTAGTTACTGAATCTCGTTTTCGGACTACCGCACCAGAAATGCCTCCGTTCGTCCACGCGTCGCCATACCCCGGCAGCGGCTAAACTAGGGCTCTACGTCCCAACAGACCAGGTCTTCCGGCCTCCAATCGTGGATTCGGCGGGCGCGTCGAGTAAAAAGGCTTGAGCAGGCGCCATTCGTCCAAGCTGGATGATTCATCGGACCTGGCAACGATCAAGATCGTGCCTGCGGTTTCGATGTTCCGGCTCTGGCAGAGGACTGAGCGCGCGATCGGCGAGAAAGCCAACCGCTAAGGCGGTCCATGTAGATGTAAACGATCGGCGTGGTGAATAGCGTCAGCACCTGCGAAACTATTAAACCACCGACGATTGCGTAGCCAAGCGGCTGGCGAATTTCTGAGCCCGTTCCTGTTCCGACCATGAGCGGGACGCCGGCAAGCAAGGCGCAGAGCGTTGTCATCAGGATAGGGCGGAAGCGCAGACGGCATGCCTCGTGGATGGCGTCTTCACTGCTCACCCCGCGTTCGCGTTGGGCTTCCAGCGCAAAGTCGATCAGCATGATGCCATTCTTTTTAACGATGCCGATCAGCAGGATGATGCCGATGATACCAATCACATCGAGCGGCATGCCGAACAGCATCAGCGTCAGCAAGGCGCCAAGCCCCGCGGAGGGCAAGGTGGAGATGATCGTGAGCGGATGGATCGTGCTCTCGTAGAGCATGCCGAGGATTATATAGACTGCGACCAAGGCAGCCAGGATCAGGATGCGCGTACTGCTGAGCGAACTCTGGAAGGCCTGGGCGTTGCCCTGGAAGCTGGTGGCGATCGAACCTGGCAGGTGGAGATCGGCGGCAGCATGGCGGATCGCAGCCACCGCTTCTCCGATCGTGCTATTGGCGGCGAGGTTGAAGCTCAGCGTGACCGACGGGAATTGGCCCTGGTGATTCACCGCCAGTGGAGCGACCGCGGGGGTGACGCTGGCGAGCTGGTTCAGCGGCACCATGGACCCGCTGGCGGATTTCGCATAGATGCGGCTGAGCGCATTGGGACCAAGCTGGAAGCCGGGATCGACCTCGAGAATGACGTAGTACTCGTTGAGCGTCGTGTAAATGCGCGCCACGTGACGCTGCCCGAACGCGTCATAAAGGATGCCATCGACCTGTGCGGGGTCGACGCCGAGACGGGAAGCGGCCTCGCGGTTGACTTCGATGTTGAGTGTCCGACCGGCACTCTGCTGGTCGCTGGCGACATCGCGCAGTTGCGGCAGGCCCTGCAGCTTCTCCAGCAGCACAGGCGCCCAGTGATTGAGTTCGGCGCTGTCCACGTCGACCAGCGTATATTGGTACTGCGTCTTGGAAAGGCGCGCACCGACATTGATGTCCTGCGCGGCCTGCATGTAGAGCGTGATGCCCTGGATCGGCTGCAGCGCCCGGTTCAGCCGTGTGATCACCTGGTCGGCGGTCGCGCTTCTCTCGCTGTGCGGCTTGAGCGTGATGAACATGCGTCCGTCGTTCTCCGTGACCGTCGATCCGCCGGGCCCTATATAGGCGGTTGCCGAGGCGACTGCCGGATCCTTGACGACACCCGCCAGCACGGCCTCCTGACGATCCATCATGGCTTGCGGGGATATGTCCTGAGCGCCCTCGGAAATCCCGACGATCATCCCTGTGTCCTGCTGTGGGAAGAACCCTTTCGGAATCACCACGAATAGCGCGAGTGTCAGGACGACGGTGAAAATCATGACTATCAGCGTGACCAGGCGGTGGCGTAGCGCAACGACCAACGCCCGGTCGTAAGTGGCCACCAGCCGGTCGAAGAACCGCTCGAGCACCTGCGAAACGCGTCCCGGCTTGTGGTCGCCCTCCGGCGTCAGCAGCCGCGCGCACATCATCGGCGTCAGCGTCAGCGACACAATAAGAGAAACGGCGATCGAAACCGCGACCGTCACGGCGAACTCGCGGAACAGCAGACCGACCACGCCGCTCATGAGAAAGAGCGGAATGAACACGGCGACCAGCGATATCGATATCGAGAGGATAGTGAATCCGATCTCGCCCGATCCCGCAATCGCTGCCGCCATCGGCGTGCTTCCGCCCTCGATGTGCCGGACGATGTTCTCGATCATCACCACCGCATCATCGACCACAAAGCCGACGGCAATGGTCAGCGCCATCAACGAGAGATTATCGAGGCTAAAGCCGAGCGCATACATCACTGCGAAGGTACCGACCAGCGATAACGGCACCGCGATCGCGGGGATGACCGTAGCCCAAAGCTTTCGCAGAAAGAGAAAGATGACGGCGACGACCAGGGCAATCGTAAGCATGAGCGTGAACTGTATGTCGGCGACGCTGGCGCGGATGGTCTGTGTCCGATCCGATACGATCTCGACCTTAATCGACGGCGGCAGTGACGCTTCGAGCTGCGGCAGCGCCTTTTTGATCTGATCGACCGTCGCGATTACATTGGCGCCGGGCTGTCGCTGGATCGCGATCAGCACCGCCCGCTGTGTGCCCAGCCAGCCAGCAAGCGTTTTATCTTCCGGCGCGACAATGGCGCGTCCGACGTCGCGGACGCGGATCGGAGCCCCGTTGCGGTAAGCCAGGATGTAGTCGTCGAATCCGCTGGCCGTGGTCAACTGATCGTTCGTTAGCAGCGAGAAGGCATGCTGACCGCCGTACAGCGTGCCCTTCGGCTGGTTGACCGTGCTGTTGGCAAGCGCCGTACGCACCGACTCCAGGTCCAGTCCCGCAGCGGCGAGCTGCGCCGGGTTGACCTGGACCCGAATTGCCGGGTCTTGCTCGCCGCCGAGGCTGACGAGCCCGACGCCGGGCATCTGTGAAAGCTTCTGTACCAGGACGCTGTCAGCGTAATCGCTTACCTTGGTGAGCGGAAGCGTGTCCGAGGTTAGCGCGAGTAGCAGGATCGGCGTGTCGGCCGGATTGGTCTTGCGGTAGATCGGAGGATTCAACAAATTGGGGGGCAGCTGGCCGCTGGTCGCGTTGATGGCCGCCTGGACATCCTGCGCAGCGGAATCGATGGTGCGATCGCGGCTGAACTGGAGCGTGATCTGGGTGTAGCCGAGCGCGCTGCTCGACGTCATTTGCGAGAGACCGGGGATCTGACCGAACTGGCGCTCGAGTGGAGTCGCGACCGAGGACGCCATGGTTTGCGGATCGGCGCCCGGCAGTTGCGCCGTTACCTGGATTGTCGGCGAATCGACCTCCGGCAGAGCGGCGACCGGCAGCAGCTCGTACCCGATGATGCCCAACAGAACGATCGCCACCATCAGAAGAGCGGTTGCGATCGGCCTGTGTATGAAAGGAGCTGAAAGATTCATGGCAGCATGCCCGAGCTTTTCGTCGAGGGATTCGGAACTGCCGCGGGATTATTCAGATCCGCTAGCGTCACCAACGTGCCAGGCGAGAGCCGGTACTGGCCTCGCAGCACCACGGTCTCACCGGCGTTCAATCCTTTCTCTACGAGGGCCTCGGCGCCGAACGTCTGGCGAACCGAGATCGGCCGTACGGTTGCCTTGTTGTCCTGGCCGACGACAAAGACGAACGATCCCTGCTACCCCTGCTGTATTGCATCGAACGGAACCGTTAGCGCATTGTGCTCGGTTGCGATCACCAGTCGCACATTGACGAACGTCCCGGGCCACAGCTTGCGCTGTTGGTTGGGAAATTGCGCCTTGAGCTGGATCGTGCCCGAGCCGGGATCGGCCTGGTTGTTCACCACCGCAAGCTGACCGACATCGAGCTGGGTCTTGTCGTCCTGGCTCCACGCCATGGCTTGCAGCGGGCCATTCGCCATGGCGGCTTGAACCTCCGATATATTGGTTGTGGCAAGCGTAAAAATCACGCTGATCGGCTGAACCTGGGTGACGACGACCAATCCATTCGTATCGGCCGTGTTCGATTGCGTTGCTGCCGAGCCAGTCGGCGGATGGATGATGTTGCCCACGTCGAGCAAGCGGATGCCGGTGATACCGTCAAACGGCGCAACCAGCCGCGTGAAGCTCAGCTGTGCCTTGGAATTGTCGACCACAGCCTGGTCGCTTTTGATCTGCGCATTGAGCTGCTCGACGGCGGCCTGCTGATTGTCGAGCTGCTGTTGCGTCGCCGCGTCGGTCTTTGCAAGATCGCTATAACGCTGGAGGTTGAGCTGCGCGTTCCTCAGATGGGCCTGATCGTGCTCCAGCGTCGCCTGCGCCTGATCAAGCTGCGCTTGGTAAATGCGCGGATCGATTTGGGCGAGCAGATCGCCTTTCTTGACTGATTGACCCTCGCGGAAGTCAACGCTGACCAGCAGCCCCGTGACCTGGCTGTGAATCGTGGCCGTGTTCAGAGCTGTGACCGTCCCGAGGCCGGTCAATATAATCGGCACATCGTGTTGCTGAACCTTCGTCGCGATAACAGGAACCGCCTGGACCGCCGGCGCGTCGGCCAGCCTGGCACGATCGGCCCCGCCATAGACAAAGATCGCAATCGCCAAAGCAACAATGGCTGCGCCGGGAAGCCCGACCTTCGTCCATCCACCACTCATCGCTTGCCTCCGAGTGCACCGCGTTGACCGTGCTGCTGTGCTCGCCCAGTTCCGGGGCGGCCGATTTCATCAGACCTATGATCCCCCGGTTGGAAGCGGAATAGGCGGAGCCAAATTTGATGCCGTGCCTGCCTTGTGCGGACGAGGTGACGATGATGCGTCCCGCCGGCCATTCTTGACCAGATGTGGCGCAACAGAGCTGTTGTCGAACCGCCGGGCAGCGGGTGGCCTTACACCCGAGTTATCAGCGGCCCTCGTTGGTGCGGTGCGAAAATGACCCCGAGGCTGGTGTTCGCGCTGCAAGCCGCCTCGGTGGCGCAGCAGAACCCATGGGAGCAGGCACTGTGTTGGTCGCAGATTTCCTGTCAGCGTCGGTACCGATCCTGCCGTTCGTCTTCCTTCCGGTACTTCATGCGAGGCTGGTCACTGCTGCGATAACAATGGCCCTCCTGATCACTCTTGGAGTAGGTGGAGCGCGGATCGCAAGACGCGGCACGACAAGCACGGTCACGCAACCGTCGCGGTCGGCGTTGCCGCCGCACCCGGATTGACGGCACGTCGGTCAGTCAATGCGCAGCTTGGCCACCAGCCCACGCCTGAATCCATCCACAACGCAGATCAGCGTCTGAAGTCACGATTTTCCGCGGCTATGGCCCGCGCCCGCGCGAAGCGATATGATGCCTAGGGTAATCGCTCAGGCTGCACCCCTGCTCTCGATGCAGCGAAAAAAATCTATATCCCGTAAGGCAAGAGAGCTCTTTCGTTGAACGGCAGGGCACTGGATTGCAGTCCTCAGCGTACCTCGGCTGCTCCAAGAAGGCGAAGAAGGTTGCGAGGCTTTACCCCGTCGGTCAAAGGTCGATCGGCGCAGCTCGCGTTTATGGCCTAGCAAACACACCACACCAGTTTCGCACCAGAAACGAACTCATCACACTACAACGAACGCGTTAGATCTCTGACGAAAATTCATAAAATTCAACGAAGCGAAGCTTTACGCTCCCGCTCATAATGGTCTGGTCGCAGGTTCGAGTCCTGCCGGGCCCACCAGCGTCGCATGAAAAGCGTGCGATAACGGGTGAGTTAGGCCCGTCCCTTGTGTAGAGCTATGAGTTGATCGGCCACGTCGTTGAGGTCGTTGCCGACAATCTGCGGCTGAGGGCCGACCCCTAAGACATCATTGCCAACACGCTTGATCAGCGCCCCCTCCCAGCCAGCCGCGACGGCACCGAGAGTGTCCCATGTGTGGCAGGCGACAAGACAGAACTGCGAGGGCTCAACCGCAAGCTCTCTCTCAACGTAGGCATAAGCCTCACGCGACGGCTTGTGATGCTCGACGCCGTCCGCACTGAATCGTCGCTCAAAGAGATCGACAATGCCGCCATGTTCAAGCTGGCGAGTTTGAACCTCGAGCAGATTGTCCGTGAGAGTGAAGAGCCGAAAACCTGCATCGCGCAGCTTGCGTAGCGCCGCTGGAACCTCAGGGTGGGGCGGCATCGTGGAAAACTTTTCCGTGAGCTCTTCCTTGTCCCTGTTGTCAATCTTGATGCCACGCGTATCCGCCAACATCTTCATCACTGCCGAACCGATATCGGTAAACGGTACGTAGCAGCCGGCCACAGTCAGGGCCGCGGAATACATGACCAAGTTGGCGAACCATAGGCGCATGGCGCTCTTTTCACCGAAGATGCGCTCGAAGGTTGGCTCCATCGTTTCAAGATCGAGAAGCGTCTCGTTGACGTCGAAGACGATCAGGGGAAGAGCGGCCATGTTATCAATCTCCTGTTTGTTCCGCCTTGGTCTAAAATTCGTCAGCCGGTCAGTGCTTGTTCTTGAGCCGGCTGCGGTGCGCGGCCTGTTTGGCGCGATTGCCGCAGATGGCCATGCTGCACCATCTTCTTGCCCGCCTTCGGGTACGGTCGGCGAACACCAGGGTGCAGGTATGTCCCTCGCACGCTTTCACATTGGCGAAATCTTCCTCACATACGAACTTCGCCAACGCTTCGCCGATCGGCAGCAGCAGCGATTCAGGAGATCGCCAGCGCCGCATCACTCGCAGTTCCAAGGGACCGCCATCGCTATGGTGATGTCGCAATATCTGGCTGAACGCTTCGTCACGTTCCAACAGCCTGTTCAAAGGACCCAGTTCGTGGAGCGCCTTGGGCCCGAGCGGCCGGCCCGCATGCTTTCGAACGAAGCCCCTGAACCACTCGCGCAGTTCGCGAGCCTGATCTGCAACCTTGTCCAGTTCACCCGGCATCGCTCGCGCTTTCAACGCATCCAATGTATCCGCTGGAGCAAGCTTGGCCTGAGCCAGCCACTCCAAGAAGCCACCGCCGCTGTCGAGCCAGTCAACAGGTGTATCGACCGGTGTCGCGATGGAGTTCAGGAAATCGAGGCCAACCGAGTCGGCAATAAAAATTGCAGGCGGTCTATGTTGCACGGTTGGCCCCCGAAGCAGGCAAGAGTTCCAATCGCATAACCTCTCAAATGTCACTTGACAAGTTATGCGACGGCTTTCATAACCTGTCAAGCGCCATTGAACAGGTTATGGGCTGGCGGACCCGCGATCTCAGGAGCGACAGGATGGCGATGAAGGATGTGAGCGTGGTGCTTGCCCGCGGAGCATGGGCGGATGGATCGAGTTGGGCACGCGTAATAACGGCTCTGAAGGCAGAGGCTGTGAACGTGTCGGCGGCGCCGCTTCCGCTAACCTCTCTTGCCGAGGACGTCGCTGCGCTCAACCGCAGCTTGGACCGGACGGAAGGGCCGATCGTATTGGCGGGACACGCCTACGCCGGTGCGGTCATAGCCCTGGCGCGTCCCGAACGTGTCAAGGCTCTGGTTTATGTGACCGCGCTTGCTCCCGACGAGGGCGAGAAGGTCGCAGACGTGTTCTATCGCCTCGAACCGCATCCCCAAGCGCCAAAGCTCGCACCGGACAACAACGGTTTGATTTGGCTGCCCGAAGGAGCCTCCTGATAACCTTTGCTACAGCATGAAATGGGTTATCAACAGAGGAGGATTTCATGGCGCCTATCAGATACCGGACCGCTGACGTAGACGGTTTCAAGGTTTTCTATCGCGAGGCGGGGGCGGCCGGTGCTCCGAAGTTATTGCTCCTGCACGGCTTCCCGAGCGCGGGCCATATGTTCCGTGACCTGATCCCGCTTCTCGCCGACAGATTTCTTATCGTCGCGCCGGACCTTCCTGGGTTCGGTCAATCCGATATGCCGCCACGAGAGAAATTCAGCTACACATTCGACAACATCGCTCACGTGATCGACCGCTTTACCGAGGTCATCGGGTTCGATCGGTTTGCAGTATACGTCTTTGACTACGGTGCACCGACGGGCTTCCGGATCGCCGTCCGCCACCCTGAGCGGATCACTGGCATCATCTCGCAGAACGGCAATGCCTACGAGGAAGGTCTTAGCGAGGGTTGGAGTCCAATCAGGGCTTACTGGCAAGACCCGTCGCAGGCGAACCGAAAGGCGCTCCGCGCCTTCCTCACTTCAGAGACGACCCGCTGGCAATACACGCACGGTGTTCCCGACCAAACGATGGTGTCGCCGGATGGTCAGAACCTCGACAATTTTTATTTGGCGCGTCCCGGTGCTGATGAAGTGCAGCTCGACCTCTTCGGCGACTACAAGAGCAACGTGGCACTGTATCCGTCATTCCAGCAATACTTCCGCTCTCACAAGCCGCCGCTCCTGGCGGTCTGGGGAAAGAACGACCCGTTCTTTGTGCCGGCTGGCGCCGAAGCGTTCAAGCGGGACAATTCGAGGGCTGTCGTTCGCTTCTTCGACACGGGCCACTTCGCGCTCGAAACGCATGCCCGTGAAATCGCGGAAAGCATCCGTGACTTCCTGAAGTGATCATCTCGCGACGTGCGCACGTGCCCGCTGTCAACTGACCGCTGGAAGCGTGCGCCTGACTTCGTTCACCCTCTCAACACTGCAAGGAGAAGAACATGTCAAGATCTGTCGCGATCGTCACAGGCGCAAGCTCGGGTATTGGAAAGGCCACGGCACTTCGGCTGGCTCGCGACTTCGGAGCTATCGCCCTCGCGGCTCGTAGCGGAGAGAAACTGGGTGAGGTTGGCCAGCAGGTCAAAGCGATCGGCGCCGAAGCGCTCGTGCTCGAACTCGACTTGATGGCACCCACGGCGGCCGAGATCATTGTGAAAAAGACGCTGGATCGCTTTGGCCGTATCGATGCCTTGGTCAACATCGCTGGCGCCGTAACCGGACTCGATGTGTTCCAGATGACCGACGAACAGTGGAACACCGGCATGGAACTCAAGTTTCACGGCGCACGCCGGCTGACGATCCGCGCGTGGGACGCTCTAAGAGGCTTCACTCAAAGAGGCTTCGCCGAAGGAGCGCAGGGTCATGCGCTTCCGGTCGGTCGCTACGTTATGTGTTTTCGGGGTGGCTGCGGTCGTGGCGTTGAAATTTCCGCTGATTGGGCTCGGAATGTGTTGTTGTTGCCTGATCGTTTATCTGAAACCCGAAGCGCCGGGAGCCGAGAAGCAACAATCCCCGTCCAGCTCCAACGGAACCACGATTTCGGCGAAGTAGGGCAAACCTAAGATCCGGTGCCCGCGCCTTGGCTACCGGGTGTTCGCTTTGGTAGCGCTCCAGCCCGACCCGCTTGACGATCGCCTAGCCGACGATAGGGCATTTTCAGCAACAAGGCGCTCCTAGCCACCTTTCGTTTGGGCGCCGCGACCTCATATTCAAATAAATCCGTCCATTTGTCGAAGGACCGCCGGCTTGTCCGAGCAATTTTCATTTTTTACGAACTTGTCCTCCCAACCCGAGGGACTGCGATACGCCCCCGGGTTCGTCTCGCCGGAGGCTGAGCAGGAACTCATCAGGCGCATCGCGGCCCTGCCGTTACAGCCCTTCCAGTTCGGCCAATATGAGGGCAAGCGGCGAGTGGCGTCGTTCGGGTTTCGGTACGACTACACCTTGCGGCGATTGCAGGACGCCGAGCCGATCCCGGATTGGCTGCATCCGATCATCAAGCAGGTCGAGGCTTTCGGTGGCCCATCGACCCGAATCCAGCAAGTCCTCTGCACGGAATACGATGTCGGAACAGGCATCGGCTGGCACCGTGACAAGCCCCACTTCGACAAGGTCTTCGGTCTGTCGTTGGGATCAGCCTGCAAGTTCCGGTTTCGGCGCCCTACCGGCGAGAAGTGGGAACGCTTTACGCTCAATGCCGAACCGCGGTCGCTCTACATGATGTCCGGCGCCTCCCGGCTGGCTTGGGAGCACAGCATCCCCGCGGTCGAGGCGCCAAGATACTCGATCACGTTCCGAACCATGCTAGAGCGAAAATCCTGACCCCGTCAGCCGAACTACACTTGCTGTGCGAACCACATTGCCCAAGCCGGCTTTTGCCCGAGCGGTTGCGGCAAGAGCACGCTGTTGCAAATGGCGGCCGGACTGTTGATGCCGACGCGCGGTCAACGACGTCAATCGCGAGGTCGGCTTCGTGCCTCAACAGGCCCAATTGTTTCCCTGGAAGACGCTGGCGGAAAACGTCGAGTTGCCGCTGCTGCTGCGCGGCGTAGCCACGGCGGAACGCAGGCAGCGCGTTGCCTCCGCGATCGAGGCCGTCGGCCTTAGCGGTTTCGAACATTATTTTCCCGGTCAATTATCCGGCGGCATGCAAAAACGCGGGTCGATCGCCCGGACTCTCGTGTACCGGCCCGATGTCATCCTGATGGACGAACCATTCGGTGCGCTCGACGCACAAACGAGGATGGTAATGCAGGATGACCTGCAAACGCTGTCAGGAACGCAGATGTGTATCGCAGGCAACCGGCAGGCCTTCCGACAAAGTCATAAAGGACGCGCGCGTGACCCGCGCCGCCGCGGCATGCGTCGTGCTTTCCCGATCGATGATATCCAGGAAACGGGGCCGAGCCGGATCCGTGATTTCCGCAAGCGCCATCACATCTGCCCAGAGGCGGTCTGCGTCGAGGGGTAGATTGGTCTTTACCATTCGATCTCGTTTCGATCATTGGATTAATTGATGAGGTTTTCTCGCAGCGTGGCACCGGCGTACTCCGTGCGCAACAGGCCGCGCTGCTGTAACTCCGGGACCACCATCCGGCCAAACTCCTCAAACATGCCGGGCGAAACATTGCCCTGCAGCACAAAACCATCACAGCCGTCGGCTTCGAATATCTTCTGCATGTAGTCCGCGACCATCGACGGCGTACCGACGATGAGGCCATCGGGCCGCCTGCTGGCTTCTTCGAAACTGATATTCTCTTCCTTCATGATCTGGCGGACCCGCTCTTCGATGCCTCCATGCCCCTGATGACCTCTAGCCGCGGTAAATTCCGCCTCGGTCCGTGCTTTACCTAGATCCGCGCCGAGCATCGCCGACGTTGTCGCCAGAGCAAGCTCGCTGTTGATCAGGGAATTCAGATAGTCCGCCCTTTCGCGTGCAATAGACGCCGTCTCGCCCAGCACAACCGATATTGCCGGCAGGATCGCACATTCGTTCCGCGCCCGCCCATTCGCACTCATTCTCTTTTTGATATCCGCATAGAATTCAATGCAACTGGACAGTCCGGATGAGGCGCAAAATATCGCCTCGGCCCATCGGGCAGCAAATTGACGCCCGCGCGGTGAAGAACCAGCTTGCATCAACACCGGCCGGCCTTGGGGGCTCCGGGGAATGGATAAAGGCCCGCGCGTGTTGACGTACTTCCCCTTGTAGTTTGCGTATCGCACCTTCGAGGCGTCGATGAAGACGCCGTTCTTTTTGTCTTTGATCATGGCGTCGGGCTGCCAGCAGTCCCAAAGAGCCAAACAAGCCTCCAAAACTTCGTCGCCCCGGTCGTAGCGCACATCCTTCGCGGGAAGGTTTTCAAGACCGAAATTGCGGGCTTCAAAATCTGTCGATGAAGTCACGACGTTCCAGCACGCCCTCCCGTTGGAAAGGCAGTCAAGCGATGCGAGCGTGCGGGCCAGATAATAGGGGTTGTAGAACGTCGTCGAGAGCGTAGCGCCCAAGCCAAGGTGCTTTGTGGCGGCGGCCATGATCGGAAGAACGGTCAGCGGGTCCAGATAAGACAGTTGCCCTCCATGGTGAAGGTACGCCTCGAAGCTGTCGTTATAGATGTCCGGTATACCCAACGTATCGGCGTAAAAGCAGCCGTCGAAGAAGCCCGCTTCCAGTACGCGCGCAATGTGCTCATATCGACGGGGCGAGAAAATATCATGAAGGTCTGCTTCGGGGTGTCGCCATCCACCCGGATGGGTCGATGTCGCGCCGGTTTTTAGATAGGCCATCAAATGCATCTGACGTTTTGTCATCGCCTTCTCTCCAGTATTCGAATTGATTACACCCGCAACGTCCGCAGTTTTACGCAAACCGCAGATCGTCTCTCGCTGGTCAGCACTGCGGTATTTACGTGTTCCGACAAGCTTCGCTCTTCTTCGCGTCTATTATCATCAGTATACCATCATATTATGTTGGATATCTCGTCATGTCAGCAACGAACCAAGCGAACACGACTCTGCTATCTGTTTCCAGGTTGCCGCAATACCGCTACACCGCAGCCGTACGCATCGAGAATTTGGTTCGACCCAATTCGTTCTTTGCAGCGACCACCTTCTTGAGCATTTTCACGAAGGCCTTTCGCTCATCCGGAGCAAGATCTTCCAGCAGTCGCGAATGCGACCGATTCACCTTCGATTCGAGTTTTTTGATTAAATTCTGGCCTCGCTTCGTGAGCCTTGAGATTTTGGCTCGGCCGTCGGTTAGACTTCTGCTACTCTTGACCAACCCGGCCTTCGTCATCCTGGCAAGGATTTCCGACAGATTGGAGCGATCAATCCCAACCCGAAAAGCAAGCGCGACCTGGTCCATATCCGGGTCGTGCCGCAGCACGAGCAGGATGCTGAATTGGACCGGGGTCATCTTTGATCCCCTGGATTCCTCAAGAAACATGGCGACATGAATTTGCCAGATCCGGCGCACGAGAAAGCCGGCATAGTCCGACAACGGGTTTTCGTCGTCCTTTCGAATAGCCATTTGCAGAACCCTGTTCTTTCAATATTCGTTCGCTGTCCGTCAGACGGCCCCCAAATAGGAAGCCCTGACCTTGTCGTCGTTCATCAACTGGTTGCCAGGCCCAGATAGCACGATTGATCCTGATTCCAGGACGTAGGCAAAGTCCGATATGGGTAACGTTCGGAATGCGTTTTGCTCGACGAGCAATACCGTCACACCGCCGCGGTTTACCTCTACGATGGCGCGCAAGATCCTCTGAAACATAAGAGGCGCCAGGCCCGTGCTGGGTTCATCCAGAAGAAGCAGCTTCGGTTTGGCCATCAGAGCCCTGCCAATTGCAAGCATCTGCTGCTGGCCGCCACTCAACATCGCTGCGATCGATTTGCGCCGGTCTGCGAGTTCCGGAAACAAGGAAAAAACCTCGTCAACCGCACGCAGGCTCAGTTTTGAAAAGCCATGGACGTAGCGACCCATGACCAGGTTTTCATCCACCGTCATTTCAGGAAAAAGCTCGCGATTCTCGGGCACCAACGATATTCCCGCCCGTACGATCTTTTCCGGCGCTGCATTCTGGATTTCGCGCCCTTCCAGAATAATTTTACCGGATGCTTGTTGCAGACCCATGATGCAATTGAGTGTCGTTGTCTTGCCCGCACCGTTGGCGCCGAGCAGGGTCACGATCGTTCCCCGTTCAATCCTGATCGAGCAGTTTGAAAGCGCAGATATTGCGCCGTAGGAAGATGAGACGTTCTCAAGCGTAAGCATCGGCAGCATCTTTCCCGAGGTAAGCGTCGATCACGACTGGATTGCCGACAATATCGGCTGGGACGCCTTCGGCAATTTTGATGCCGTGATCGAGTACCGCGATCCGATCCGAGATTTGCATCACCAGCCTCATGGTGTGCGCAATCAGCAATATGGTTGGATTGAGCTGCCGCCGCACCGCTTCGATTGTCGCGGTGAGCCGGCTGACCTCTTCCGACGTCATTCCCGCTGACGGCTCGTCGAGCAGGATGAGCTTGGGCCTCGAGACGATGCAGCGCGCGAGCTCCAGGAGACGGAGGTACCCGAACGGAAGGGATTTCGCTGTTGAATCGGAGACGGCGCTGAGCCCGACGATCTCCAATGCCTGCCGGGCAAGCTCCCGCTTCTCCAATTCCTCGCGACGATACGACATCAAGCCAAAGGCCGACGCGATCAGAGTGCTACGATAGGTGCTTTGAAGCCCGAGCATGACGTTTTCGAGAACGGTCAGCTCCCTGAGCACGAGTATGTTTTGAAACGTGCGCATGATCCCGGCCCCCGCCAGGTCCGCCGCCTTGAGACTGAAGAGATTGGCGTCGTCGAACACGACGTTTCCCTTATCTGCCTCGTAGAGCCGAGTAAGCACGTTGAAGAGGCTGGTCTTGCCGGCCCCATTGGGGCCGATAATCGCGAATAACTGACCCCGATCGACATCGAAGCTTATGTTTTGCAGGACGCGGTTTCCACCGAAGGCCAGCGACACGCTCATGACGGAAAGGATGACATCCCGGGTCGTCATGGTTGGGCCGCCCGCTTGCCCATGGTGAGCGATCTCAGGCGAATGGCGGCGACGCCTGCGTCCACCAAAGGGACAATGCCGCGCGGCATCAGGACCAGGAAGGCCAGGAGTATCAGCCCGGAAAACAGCTCTTTATACTCGGCAAAAGGCCGGAGGAACTCGGGGAGGATGGTCAGGATGATGGCACCGACGATCGGACCGGCAACAGTACCCAGGCCGCCCGCGACACACATCGTGACCAGCAGTACCGAGATCTGGAAAACAAAAGCGTCGGGATTAACGTATCCTGACGCGAGAGCGTACAAGGCGCCCGCCACTCCGCCAAGAACGGCGCTCATTCCAAAAGCGATCGTCTTGTATCGGGCGATGCCGATCCCCATGGACTGAGCGGCGATCTCACTCTCTTTGATGGCCAGGAACGACCTGCCGAGGCGTGACCGGGACGTACTGCGCGCGACCCAAATGGAAACGGCGCAAAGAACAACCGTCGTGAGATAGAGTGCCGTGTTCGACAGCTCCTGACCAAACAAGGACGGCACATTCACCTGAAGCCCGTTCGGCCCGCCCGTCACTTCGATCCAGTTCACCGCGATCAGGTTTATCGCCTGACCGAAGCCGAATGTGACCATCGCAATATACAGTGAATTCAAGCGAAGCGTCGGCAGTCCGATGATGAGCCCTGCTGAGCCTGCGGTCAGGGCGCTTGCAATCAGTGCGACCACGACGTTGTCGGTCAGATGATTGATACAGAAGGCCGCCACGTAAGCGCCAAGAGCGACGAACCCGGCATGGCCGACGGAGACGAGACCGCAATAGCCCATGCTCAGGTTCACGCCAGTCGCGGCGATAGTGTTGATCAATATCAGGATCGCAACGAAGCGGAGATAGTCGCTTCCGAAAAGTGGAAGCAGACCGACGGCGAGCAGAATGGCTGCGGTCGCAGCTCCTTTCACTGAGGATAAACGTTCCTTTGAACGTGCCGCTGCGCTGGCCATTTCAAACCCGCTTGACGATCTGCTTGCCGAGAAGCCCGGATGGCTGGACCAGAAGAACGACAATCAGGAAGCCGAACGTGATGACGTCCTTGAAAGCGCTGGACACATAGACCCCGACAAGGTTCTCGGCGATTGCGAGGATGAAGCCTCCGAGAACCGCTCCTGGCAGCGAATTGAACCCGCCGAGAATCGCGGCAATGAAACCTTTGTTGCCGATGACGCCCATGTCGGGGGTGATAATGATCAGCGGTGCGAGCAACACGCCGGCGACCGCGGCGAGGCCCCCTGCCATTGCCCAGACCTGCGCATTGGTCCGGGTAACGCTGACGCCGACGATCGCGGCTCCCCGCTTGTTCTGAGCGACCGCCCGCATTGCCCAGCCCATCCGGGTGCGGGAAAAGATCAGAATGAACACCACGAGCGTCAGCATCGTGATGGTGACGATGCCGAGGCCGAGAGCGGTAAACCGGACTCCCAGGAACTGGATCGGGGTCGCGTTCCATGCGCCGGGGAACGAAGAAACCTCCTGACCGAAAACGATGCGGACCCCGCTTCGAATGATTTGCGCAATCGCCACGGTCGACAGCAGGACGGTAAAGTGCGGAGCATTCATCAGCGGCCTGAAGGCCACCCGCTCCACGATCAGACCGCCGATCATGCAGATCAGGATCGAGAGTATGAACGCGATCGAGTAGCTGAAATGCAGGTCTCGATAGAACAGCAGCGCCATCATGGCGCCCAGCATCATCATCTCGCCCTGGGCAAAGTTCACGACATCGGATGCGCGGTAGATAATCGCGAATCCGAGTGCCGTGAGGGCGTAGATGCTGCCGAGCGCAAGGCTGTTTGCCGCGAGTTGTCCGATCACTTCGCGGAGCCCAGTGGTTCCCATTGATTTGCGTCGTTGATACGGAGCAGCGCAGCCTGGTCTGTGCCTTCATGATTGGTGCTGGTGAAAGTCACCGGAAAGACCGTGCCGGGATCGTAGTCTTTGATCGTCTCGAGCGCCGTGATCAAACTCTCTCGCGTGGGTTCAGCGCCGGCTCTGCCGAGCGCTTCTGCGAATATCTTGAGAGCCGCATAACCTGCCATATCGTATTCGCTCGGCCGCCCCGGAGGCAGCGCGCCCGAATACTGCTTCTTGAGAATCTCCCGGTAATCGGCGACAGCTTTCTTCATCGACGTATCGGGAAGTTCCGGCACCACATAGGCCGCGACAATGTCCTTTCCAACGCTTCCGAGCGTCTTGGGGAAAAGCGGCGTGGCAATTCCGGCGCCCCCATAAATCGGAATCGTCAGTCCGACTTCTCGTGCTTGACGGACGATAATTCCGGCCTCCGCGGCGAATGCCCAGACAAACAGCGAATCCGCGGCGGATTCCTTGATGCGGAGAAGCTGAGCGGTGAAATCCTGATCCGTCTGGTTGTATCTCTCTTTTGCCACCAAAGTGACCGACGCCTGCTGCAGGCGCTTGGACACTTCCTCTTCACCTCCGACGCCATAATCGTTGCTGTTATAGAGGATCGCCGGCTTGATGCTGTTTCGTTTCAACGCCAGTTCCACGATGCGGTCGGCGAACACCGTTTCGTTGCCGTAAACCCGGAAAATGTATCGGCTGAATGGATCCAAGAGCTTCCTGTTCGACGAAATCGAGGCGATGAACGGGACCTTGCTCCGGTTAATCAGAGGGATCACCGGCAAGGTACTTCCACTCGTCGAGCCTGCGATGAGTGCAAAAACCCCATCCTGGTCCAGCAGGCGGCGTACCGACGTCAACGCTTCCTGGGGCGAGCCGGCATCGTCATACGTTATGAGCTTGATCTTTCGTCCTTTGACGCCGCCGGCCGAGTTCACCTCGTCGATGGCGATCTGGATAGCGTCGCGCTCCGAGGTTCCCAAAAGCGCAGTCGGTCCTGTCAATGGAGTCCAGAGCCCTATCTTGACCTCGGTTGGAGAGATTCCAACCTCCGCCCCCAAGCAGGCCTGACTTGCCACGATGACACCCGTTGCGGCTGCGAGCAAAGCTAAGCGTAAGCGAGCCATTTATTTCTCCATCGTTGGATTCAATCCGCTGGTTTGCCAGGCAGACCTGGAAAATCGCTCCAGGTTGCTGCGTCGGGCAATTGCCTCGGCGCGCCACTGCGAGTCGCGCATGATGGCCGCTTCATCGGCACGAACGGGCGCGCCATGGAGCAGCAAAATCTTCCCCGCGACCAGAACAGTGTCGGCTCCGCCGCGAGAACTGAAGACGAGATTCTGAATTGGGTTGATGACCGGTGTCCAATCCGCTGTCGCGCACCGAAACATCGCAACGTCGGCTTGCTTGCTTTCTTCCAGAGAACCGATTTCTTTGGAGCGTCCGAGAGCCGCCGCCGCGCGCACGGTTGCCATCTCCACCGAATTCTCCGGTCCGGCAATCGTCGCGTCGAGCCGATAAGTTTTGCTGCCGCCGGAAAATAGATAGAGCTGACGGGCGACATCGACGTAGTTGCTCGCCATTGCCGACCCGGATCCGAGCGTGACATTCGCTCCAAATGCGATGAGTTCGGGATATCTGCCTTGTTCCAGAGCGCCGGTGCCAAGGCGATGTGACATTGACGGACAGCAAGCCACCGTTGCGCCACTTTGCACGATGAGCCTCAGATCGTCAGGGTTGGTCCAACCCGCGTGGGAAATAATGGTCCTCGCGCCGAGCAGACCCAGCTTTTCGAGCCGCTTGATCTCGGTCATTCTGGAATGGATACGGGAGTGGACGGCCTCGTCCCGCGATGCGCTCGCACTGACGACGACTGGTAGATCGTGCTTGTTGGCAAGATCGGAAAGCGCAGCTCCCAATGCGTCGGAGCAACCTGTCAGCCAGGGGATACAGATACATGGCGCGACCAGATCCCGCCCGATCTCGCGAATTTGAATGATCGCCCGCTCGGCGCGCTCGAGCACCTGTTCCAAATCCAACCGGGCGGCGTTCGTCGCATAAGGTCCCATGGGCGTGTCGAACACGTCCTGGCATGCAAAGCCCACAATGCCTTTGAGCCCCTGCTCGACCACCGTTTGGGCGATCTCCAAAGGGTAGCGGCTACCTGTATCCACAAAGAACGTGGAGCCCGCACGTATCATCTCGAGAGCAAAATGTCGCGCCGCGGCCCTCGCATCATCGGGATGGAGCGCCGCCTCGTAACTCGCGACGCGGTTCAACCTGTATTCTGGAATATCACAGAGATCGCCGAGCCCTCGCCCGAGCTGCTGCACAACCGAAACGGACGTGTCGATCAATCCGGGCACGGCGATCAACCCTTTGCCATCGATGACGTTCTCGCCATCGACGCGCGCCCGTTCGCCCGTCTTTCCGACAAATTGGATCAAGCCATCGCTGACTACGATGCTTCCATTTTTGATGATTCGGCGGGACTTATCGACGGTAATGAGCCAATCCAAATTGTTGATCACGATGGTCATCGCGGGTCCCTAACAACAGGGCCAGGGCGATTGCGTTGCCGGACCCAGTCCGGAGCGCGCCGCGATATTCAGCCCGTGCTGCTGGCATTCTGCCAGCAATGCTTGCTCGTCCGTAAAAGTGACCCGCCCGGCGTCGAGCAATACTTTGCCATCGATAATCACGGTGTGAGCCCCTCCCCTCGCGCTATGGACAAGGTTTGAGAGAGGATTCAGCATCGGGCGCCATTCCGGACGCATCGTGTCGAAAGCGGCGAGATCGGCTTTCTTGCCGACTTCGATCGAACCAATCTCGTTCTGCTGGTCCACCGCGATTGCGCCGTTTATCGTGGCCATTTCCACCATTTGTTCGGGCGGGAAGATGAAAGCGCTCAACCGAATGGATCTCATGGCACCAGCGCCAACGTTCATCAGCCGGACCATGTCGAGAAAGTTGGACGACATGGCAGAATTGCAGCTCAGTGAGACGGTCACCCCGATCGCCGCCATTTCCGGAAATTTTCCGTGCAACTGATCGCCCATCGCGATCCGGTACGAGGTCGCCGGCGTGTGGGATATTTTGAATTTATGCCGCCGCGCCAACTCGATCTCGCGGGGCGACGCCCATCCCATGTGAATCATGACCATGTCAGCGCCGAGTATCCCCAGATGCTCGAGTCGCTCGACGTCACTGAAACCAGACGTCAGCCGGGACGCGACCACCTCATCGCGAGCCTCCGACGCGTGCATCACGATGCCGACACCGTGCTTGTCAGCGAGAACACGCGTCCGGCGGCAAAGCTCGTCCGAACATCCCGCCAGGATTCTTAAGGCGAACCATGCGTGAAGTCTGCCATCGCAAGTATTGTGATGCCTTTTGACGGTCTCTTCCGCCTTCGACATCGCCTCTTGAAGGGTTTCCCTGAACATCTTGCGGCCCGGCATATCGCCGATTGCGGTACGATGGATATCAAAAGCGGTTCTCGAGACGACGCCGCGTATTCCGGTTTCGGAAACAGCACGCGCTGTTTCATCCGGGAAATAACTGCTGGGATCGAGAAAGCAGGTCGTGCCTGCCTTGATCAATTCCATTTGGCAAAGCTTCGCCGCGAGATACGCTTCCTCCGACGTCAGCACGGACTCGTAACCGTATAGCCTCTCCAACAGCTGCTGCGGGATATCACATTCATCGGCCAAACCCCGGCCGAGCTGCTGGGTGTTATGAACATGGGTATCGATGAAACCGGGCACGATCAGAAGCCCCCGTCCATCGATGCGACGGTCGACGTCGATGCTTTCCGGCAGGTCGCGGGCATTACCTACGAATACGAAGCGATTGTCTTCAATCAATATCGACGCAGACCGCAGCATTCGCCTGTTGGCGTCGACGGTCACCACCCAATCTGCGTTCTCAATCAACGTTCTGGTCATGACGCCGCTCTACCTCGCCCGCAGCGCGATGCAACCGCCATGCCAGCGACTTTTGACGGGTTATATGCGGGTATACGGAGTATTTTTCTGATGTTTATTTCTTGGCGAGACAGCGTTGCCCGCTAGGGCGTCATTTCATCAGTCGCGCTGCATAATTTGTAGTCAGTCTCGAAGACGCGACTAATTCTGCGAACCTGTTTCCGGTGATGCATGCGCTTACGTTCAATCATCAGTATGCCATCCTATTGGTGGCATGCATTTGCTGCGGCGGGAGAAGGCTTGGCGATTGCTATGCAAACTGTGCTTGAACGCCGTGCTCGATCCAGGCTGGACGAATGACGTCGAGCGGATATCATCATGGGCTTCAAGTTCAGGCGGGTTGGGCCATTCGGTTATTCGCCGAGAATGTCCCGACCATGTGTTCACTTCCTCGGCGATTTTGTTAGCGAACGGTATCAGAAGCGGCGAAAAATTTTCTCAATGTCTGGTTTACTTTGGTGCGACCAACAAGGAGACGACGCAACCATGATTGCGAACACCATAACTGGGCGGGAGCGCCCTGCGGAGGTTGGAACGACTTTCGACACCGTTGTCGTGGGTGCGGGCTTCGCCGGAATGTACATGCTGCATCGCCTGCGCGGGCTTGGCTTTTCGGCACGGGTCCTTGAGGCCGGCAGTGGCGTGGGTGGCACCTGGTATTGGAACCGTTATCCGGGCGCGCGTTGCGACATCGAGAGCATGCAGTACTCCTTCTCCTTTTCGGAGGAACTGGACCAGGATTGGAGCTGGTCGGAGAAGTACGCGCCGCAACCTGAAATTCTCTCCTATGCCAACCATGTTGCCGATCGCTTCGATCTTCGCCAGCACATCGTGTTCGACACGCGCGTTATTGCCGCAACATTCGATGATGAAGCCAAATGCTGGCTGATCGAGACGGACCGCGGCGACAGAATTACTGCGAAGTTCTGTATTATGGCAGTCGGCTGCTTGTCGGCGCCGAACCGTCCGAACTTCAAAAATCTCGAAGACTTTCGCGGACCCATCTACCACACCGGTGAATGGCCGCATGAGGGCGTCGACTTTACCGGGCTGCGTGTAGGCATCATCGGTACCGGCTCTTCGGCGGTCCAGTCGATTCCGATTATCGCGCAGCAGGCCTCCGCTCTCACGGTCTTCCAGCGCACGGCGACCTGGTCCGTGCCGGCCTGGAACGAAAAGCTGACGCCAGAATACCTGCGGGAGGCGAAAGCCGGCTATCCCGCGCTTCGGGCAAAGGCCCGCGCACGCCCGACCGGCTTCTATTTTCCCTTCAACACCAAGCCGGCGCTGGAGACGAGCCCGGTAGACCGCGATAAGCAGTATGAGGAAGCCTGGGCACGCGGCGGCCTGCCCTTTCTCGGTTCCTATGGCGATCTGTTGTTCGAAAAAGCCGCCAACGACACCATCGCCGACTTCGCCCGCCGGAAGATCCGCGCCATTGTGAAGGATCCGATCACCGCCGACCTGCTGTGTCCGGACAACGTCTTCGGTTGCAAACGCCTGTGCGTCGATACCGGTTACTTCGAGACCTACAATTTGCCTCACGTCAAGCTGGTCGACGTATCCCGGACGCCGATCGAACGCTTCACGGCACAAGGCATCGAGGTCGGCGGTGTCGAGTACGCGGTGGATGCCATCGTCTGCGCCACGGGCTTTGCTGCAATGACGGGATCATTCGACAAGATTCGGATTACCGGTCGTAATGGCCTGACTCTGTCCGAGAAATGGCAGACGGGCCCTCGTGCCTATCTCGGGCTGGCGTCTGCGGGCTTCCCCAACCTTTTCATGATCACCGGCCCTGGCAGCCCTTCCGTCCTCGCGAGCATGATCCAGTCGATCGAGCAGCATGTCGATTGGCTGGCGGACTGCATGGGCCACATGCGGTATATCGGGGCAACATCGATCGAGCCGATCCCAAGCGATGAGGACGCCTGGGTCGAGCACGTGAACGAGGTATCGACGGTGTCGTTGCGATCAACTTGCAGTTCCTGGTATGTCGGCGCCAACATACCCGGCCGGCCGCGTGTCTTCATGCCGTATATCGGCGGCTTCCCCGTTTATGTGGAGAAATGCAACGAGGTCATGAGCGGCGGCTTCCAGGGCTTCGTCCTGGAAGGTGCGACACGCAGCAACGCCGCGCCCCAGGTGCGCTATACAGAACGGTGGCGGGTACCTCTCGATATCGATGTCATTTCACCGGCGGCTATCGCCGCCAGGCGTGTCCCGATGGTCTGAAGAGACGGGCGCAAGCTTAAAATTAAACCGGCTTCTCGTCGTCGCTGACCGGCGACGTGATGACCAGAAATACGAGATCGACCAGACCCGAATTTGAGATGGCGTGCTCGACGCCGGGTGGCAGAAAGATAAAATCGTGTTTGCGCACCACGTGGTTCTTGCCGGCGATCTCCATCAACCCCTCGCCTTCGAGCACGTGGTAGATCTGCTCCTGAACCTGATGCTTGTGCCGGGCGACATGCGCCATCGGTTGATACATCGAGATGCGGTAATCCAGGTGACGACAGCCGGCGGTCTCCGGCATCACCAGCGGTTTCGATAATGCGCCACCAAAGTGATTGGGAAATTCACGCCAGGGCACTTCGGCTATATTGCGGATAAAAGCACCGTTTTCTTCCAAAGCCATTGTCGTTAGGGTCATTTCCGGCGCAAGCCGGATGCCGATATTATTGGGTTTGCAGGAAGCAGATAGCTTCCCGTCCCGCAATTTGTCCAAAAACCAACGCACGAAGCACCGAAACGGCGTTCGGTGCCGTGCCGTAAAAATGTCCGGTGGCTTCCCCTGCGGCGTAAAGGCCTGGCATCGGGCCCCGCTCGCTCAAGACTTCCGTCTTTTCGTTGGTGGCGAGACCGCCGAATGTATAGGCGATGGCGCCGATCAGGGGATAAGCCAGATACGGCGGCTTTGCGATAGCGCGCGCCCAATTCGACTTCGGCGGCTTCAGTTCACTGGCCGCGGCCAATCCATCGCAGCGCGTCGCGTCGAACCGCGCAGCATTGCCCGTAGCCGCGGCATTGAATGTGTCGATCGTTTCTCTCAGATTGAGAGGAGGAATCCCGATCTGCATCGCGAGATCCTCGATCACCTCGGATTGATACGGCGGCACGTCCGATCGGATCGCTCGCTCGAAACCGGGAATCTCGAACAGGCCGGAGTCGAGGATCGCGTACGCGATACCTTTTGGTCTTGCGAAATGGATATCCCGGGCAAAGACTTCCCATGTCTCGTGCACGAGACCGCCGCCTTCGTCGAAGAAACGACGCCCATCCTGATCGACGACGATCCCGTAAGGATACACCAGTACGACCGGTGCGGAGTGACGGCTGCGTGGATCGATCGGCTCGATATGCATGCCGTTCCAATCGCCCGAAACTGCCGCGCCCTGGTCCACAGCCATGCGGATGCCATCGCCGGTGTCGAAACCAGTTCCAGGCGAAATCAGTCTGATGGTCTCGCCTGCGGGCCCGAAATGCGCGCCCATCATCTCGGGGTTACCCTGGAATCCGCCGGAAGCGAGAATGACGGCATCAGCATCGAGCGTTGTCGTGACGCCGTTATCGGATTGAATCGCTACGCCGCTAACGTGACCTTCCGCCATGACGAGCCGGATCGCCGGGGATTCGTAGAGAACCTTCACACCTGCGCTTTTTGCGGCATCCGACAACCGTTCAACGATGGCGCGGCCGCCCCCGACCGGCTGGATACGTGGCGGGCCGGCGCTGAGATAATAAACCGGCGTAATGAATTCGACCTCGTGGGTCTGCAGCCACTCGATCGTTCCGGTCGCCTTCTCCGCCAGCGTCCGGAAATAGCCTCGATCAGCCAATCCTCCCGACGCCTGCCGCATATCGTCTTCGAACCCGGGTGCGAGCCGATCCGGTGCAGCCAGCCGCATATAGGAAGGACTCCAGCGGGTATTTCCGCCAGCTTCATCTTCGCGCGATTTTTCGAGCAAGGTAATATCGATACGCAAACCGCGGCTGCGGGTCTGCTCGGCCGCCGAGAGAGCTGCTGCGAGGCCAGCCGCGCCATGTCCGACCACAACTAGATTTCGAAGATCTCGCGTCATTGAGGAAATCTCCAACCTAACTATCAGCTTATCAAGGCGCCCCCATCGATATAGACGATCGATCCTGTCGCAAAGCCGATGGTCATGAAAGCAAGGATCTGACGCGCGATATCTTCACCGAGGCCGACACGGCCGACGGGCAGAGCGGCGGCCGTCCTGGCAAGCATGTCGAGACGCGCGGCTTCCGGCATGGCAGCGCGGATCGGCGTGTCGATGATCCCGGGCGAGACGGCGTTGACGCGCACCGGCGCAAGCTCGAGCGCCAGACTGCGCGCCAGCGATTCGATCGCGCCGTTGGCTGCGCCGACAATGGCGGAGTTGGGCCGCGGACGAATGCTCAGGTAACCGGAGACCAATGTGAGCGATCCACCCGGCCGGATGTCAGCCGATCGCGCGACACGCCAGGCGCCCCAAAACTTGCCTTCCATCGTGGCGCGCACATCTTCCATGGCCACGGTCTTGAAGGGACCTGAACGGAGCTGCGCGGCGGTGACCACCACATGATCGACCGGACCGCAACTGCGGAAAAGACCAGCGACGCTTTCATCGCTGGTGACATCGGCCGGGATCGCAATCGCGTCCAGCTTTTTCGCGACCGCATTCAGGCGATCAGCATTGCGGGAAGCAATAATAACTTCGGCGCCTTCGCGCTTTGCGAGTTCGGCGGTCGAAAGACCGATCCCTGAAGAGCCGCCGACGACTACGACTTTCTTGCCTGCGAGCAGCATGACGTTTCCTCATTTTTTTGATCGGCGTGATCGATGATCAGGTCGGCTCATATCTGACACCAATACCCGGCTTGCTTTGCCCAAGCCCGGGCAGTTCCCACACGCCGGCGCCGCTGGGATTGATATCCGCGGCAATATCGACATCGATCAGATAGGGCTTGTTGGCGGCGATGCCTTTGCGAATGGCTTCGCCGAGATCGCCGGCGCGATCGACGCGCACGCCTTCGACGCCGCAGGAGCGCGCCATGGCCGCGAAATCCGGATTGTAACGCTCGCCACTGGTTGGATCGTGAAAGTCGGTGGCGAGTTCACGGCCTCCGAGGTATCCGCGCTGCAGGCCGCGGATCGAGGCATAAGCGTAGTTGTTCCAGACCACCCAGACCACAGGCAAATTATATTCAACCGCTGTCCCCAGCACATTGGCATGCATGAAGAACGCGCCGTCGCCGCACACCGACACGCAGGGACGGTCGGGTGCTGCGAACTTCGCGCCCATCACGCCGGCAACGCCGAAACCCATCGGGCCAAAGCCCATCGAGCCGATCAGCGAGTCCGGCCGCTTCGGCTTGCAAAAGCTCAACAGCCAATTGTGGTGCACGCCGATGTCGCTGACCAGGTTCGCATCCTCGGGCAGCGCCTTGTCGATCTCGAGCGCGGCGCGTTGCGGGTTGATCGGCATGGTGTCGTCTGAAAAACCGGGAGCGACGAACTTGTCCCATTCCTTCCGATAGGTGTCGATCTGCGCCAGCCATTTCTTGCGGGCGTCGGCGCGCTTGCTGAGGTCGGCGCGGCGGTCGAGTTCGGCATGAACCTGCCGCAGGAAGGTGCGCACATCGGCCATCAGGCCGAGCGCCACGGGATAGTTGCGGCCGATTTCCTCGGGGTCGATGTCGACGTGAATAAGCCGCGTCGGCGGAATGGTGAAGGAATAGCCCGGAATCCACGAACTCGAGGTGCGATCGTCAAAGCGCATGCCCATGGCGAGCAGCACGTCGGCCTGACGCGTCGCATGATTGGCCTGGTAGTGGCCGGCACGCGCGACCAGGCCAAGCGCCAGCGGATGATTGCAATCGATGGCGCCGAGACCGCTGGCGGACGACGCCACCGGAATTTGCAGCCGCTCGGCGAGCTTCAACAACTCTTCCGCGGCGCCGCCATAGCGCACGCCCTGGCCTACGATCATCACCGGCCGCTCGGCGCCGAGCAGCATATCGACCGCCTTGACCACGCCTTCCGGATCGGCGCCGCAGCGGCTCGAGATGTTGCCGTTCCAGTCTTTGGCATTCGGCGCTTCCTCGGCGGCCGACTCCAGAAACACGTCAAAGGGAACGTCGAGCACCACCGGCCCCGGACGGCCCGTCATCATGGTCTTCCAGGCTTGCCGAACCGCAAGCGGCACCATCTCGCCACGCGTCGGCTGGAACACCTTCTTGCAATAGGACCGCACCGTCGAAGGAAAGTCCGCCTGATAATGCCGGTACAATTCCTGAAACGCGCCGCGATTGAACTGACTGGTCGGCACATTGCCGGTCACTGCCAGAAACGGCACCGAGTCGAGGAAGGCATTGCCGAGCGAGATCGGCAGGTTCGCCGAACCCGGCCCGCAGGAGGTGAAGGTGGCGGTCGGCCGTCCCGAGACGCGATAATAGACGTCGGCCATGAAGCCGGCGACACTTTCGTGGTGCACCGAGATCGTCTTGATGTCGCTCGAGCGCTCGTACAGCGCGTCGATGAATTGAATATTGCCGTGGCCGCACAGGCCGAAAACACTCGGCACTTTTTCCTGGATCAGATAGTCGACGATAACCTGGGCACCATTGAGCGTGTTGCCTGTCGCCATCGTTACTCTCCCGTTCGCTCAACGATCCATACAGCCGGCTCCGATTAACGCTGGCCAGCGCGCGAAACCTATTTCTCATAATACTGTACGTCAATTGATATTGTGGTATGCTTGAAATCCGCGTTCATCAGCATGATCACGTGCTGTTCAATTATTCCGACCGCCTGATAGAGTTCGGCACCGTCGCGTGGAGGCCTGATGCTGTGAGACCGCGTACCAAACAAAAGACCAGCGAGAAGCCGGCCGGTTCGCGCAAGCCCGCGATCGCCAAGCTCGTGCAACCACCGCAGGCTGACATCGACGATGACGCCGACGATCGGCAGCGGGTTGGCGTCCAGTCACTCGGCCGCGCCTTCGCGATTCTCGAAGAGGTCGCGCGCCATCGTGAGGGGATCGGGCTGGCCGATTTGAGCAAGCTGGTCGGCTTGCACAACTCCACCACGTTCCACCTTGCCAAGACCATGGTCTCGCTGGGCTATATGCGGCAGGAAAAAGACTCCAAGCGCTACCGCGTCGGCCGGCCGCTATTTGCGCTCGCCGCCAGCGCGCTCGACGAAATCGAAATGGTGAATGTCGCGACACCCGTCCTGGAAGACCTGTCGCGAGAAACCGGCGAAAGCGGGCATTTTGCGGTGCGAATGGGCGACGCGGTGGTCGTGATCGCCCGCAGCAGCGGTCCCGGCGCATTTCAACTGACCGACCGCGTCGGCGTGGTGCGGCCGGCCCATTGCACCGCACTCGGCAAGATTATCCTCGCCTCGCTGCGTCCCGATCAATTGAAGCGTTTCCTCGAACGCGTCGACCTGAAACCATCGACCAACAAATCGATCACCGACATTCCGGTCCTGTTGCGCGAGATTGCCGAGATCAAGCACAGCGGCATCGCGTTTGATGATGGCGAATACAATCCGGAAGTCCGTTGCATCGCCGTGCCGGTGATGGATTTTACCGGCCAGATCGTCGGCGCGCTGGGTATTTCCGGTCCGATCTGGCGCCTTTCCATCCAGGCATTGCAGAACCACGCAAAAACGATGCGGGCTGCGGCGAACCGTCTGTCTGCCGAATTTGGCGCCAGAGACGCGGCGAAATCCTCCTGAGGCGAAGCCGGACAGCGCATTTGGCGTTGACAGCGGCCACCGCGTCCGGAAATATCATCCAATAATAAAAGACGGTCTCTCACATTCTCGCATAGGCTGGAATGGGAAGAGGATCGCGACGCGCCCCTGGGGAGGAGACCGACGATGACCCGCTACGACCGACGAACCTTATTGAAGGCCGGCGCCGCATTTGCGGGCGCATCTGCCATCGGATTTCCATCCATCGTCAGCGGCCAAACCGAAAAGATAAAAATCGGCCACCTCACGCCGTTGACGGGTTTTCTCGGCGCGCTTGGCGCCTATGCCCAGCTCGGCATTCGCATGGCGGAAGAAGAAATCAACCGGGACGGCGGCGTCATGGGCCGGCAGCTGGACATCACATCGGAAGACTCGGTCAATCCTGCCACCGCCGCGACCAAGGCGCAGCGCATGCTGGATCAGGACGGGGTGGTGGTGTTGATGGGCGAGATCAACTCGGCCTCCGCGCTGACCATCATGCAGGTTGCTGAGCGCAACAAGCGGCTGTTCATGCAAATCGGTGCGCGCTCCGATGCGCTTCGCGGCAAGAACTGCAACAGATACACTTTCCACGTCGATATCCCGAGCACGGTGATGGTCAACGCGGTCGGCAAGGCGCTGGTGCGCGACAACATGATGAAGGACAAGAAATTCTACACGCTGACCGCCGACTATATCTTCGGCCACGATCTCGCCCGCGCGGCCAAGTCGTTCTTCGACGCCAATGGCGGCAAGCTCATCGGCGACGAACTGGTCGCAACCGATGTCACCGACTTCAGTCCCTATCTCTTGAAAATCCGCCAGTCCAAGCCGGACGTGGTCTGCTCCAACCTCGCCGGCAACCAGGTCACCAACCTGATCAAGCAATATGCCGAATTCGACCTGCCCTATCCGATCGTCGGCTTCAACCTCAACACCGCCGACGCCTGGGCGGCCGGCGACGGCAATCTGAGCGGGACCTGGCCGACGGTCTGGTATCACACCTCGGATGTCCCGGCTTCCAAGACCTTCGTGGCCAACTTCGTCAAGAAGAACGGCAAGCCGCCCGAGAACCATGCCTGGATCGAATATGTCTCGTTGAAGATGATGGCGCAGGCCATGAACGAGACCAAGTCGACCGACACCGACAAGCTGATCGCCTACTTCGAAAAGGAAACGCAGTTCGAAATCCTGAAGGGGCGCAAGGGGTATTTCAGGTCGTGGGATCACCAGTTGATGCAGGAAGCCTATCCGTTCACGGTCAAGGCCAAAGGCCAGGCCAAGGACAAGTGGGACACACTCGAACTTGGGGCAGCGATTCCGCAACCGAATGAACCGTTAGAGACCATTGCCCTGACCAAAGAGCAGAACCCCTGCTCCATGTAATCGCGGCGTCGTTCACCCGGCGTCCGCACCAATTTGGTGCGCGCCGGGTGACGGCGTTTACCAGCCCGGTCGCCGCCGCGGCCGACACCTTGTATCTCGCGGGATCGAGTATGCAGTTCGAGTTCTTGCTGGAACAGGTGGTGAATGGCCTCGTGCTCGGAGGCTATTATCTGCTGATATCGCTCGGTCTGTCGCTTATTTTCAGCGTCGGCGGCGTGGTCAACCTGGCGCATGGCGCGTTTTATGCGCTCGGCGCTTATGCATCTGTCGAAATCACAAAATACTGGGGCTTCGGCCCGGCCGTCGTGTTGTCGCCGATCGCGGTCGCCATGCTCGGTATTCTGTTTGAACGATACATCCTGCGCCGCTTCTATACGGCGGATCCGATCCTGAGCCTGCTGGTGACCTTTGGTATTGCCATGGTGACCGAGCAGGCAATCCGCATCGTGTGGGGCGCAGCCCCATTGTCGGCATCGATACCGCCGGTGTTTCGCGGCTCGGTCATCGTCGGCGATTTCCTGTTCTCGCGTTACCGTCTGCTCATTCTTGGAGTGGTCGCGGCGGTACTGCTCGGAATCTGGCTTCTGCTGCACAAGACTTCGTTCGGCCGCGTTGTACGCGCCGGCATCCAGCGGCCGGACATGGTCGCCGCGCTGGGCATTCGGTTGCAGCCCTACATGACCGCCGTGGTCATGCTCGGCGTCGGCATGGCCGCGATGGGCGGCGCTTTCTTTGCTCCGATCACGATCGTGCATCCGGCCATGGGAGCGGAGGTCATTACCGTCGCCTTTGTCGTAGTGGTGATCGGGGGCCTGGGCAGTTTCTGGGGGGTCGTGATCGCCGCGCTGTTGGTGGGCGTCGTGCGCGGCATCACGATTCACTTCGCGCCAGCCGCCGGCGAGGCATCGATCTATGTGCTGATGTTTCTGGTGTTGCTCGTGCGTCCGCGCGGGTTGCTTGGCGAGCGTATCGAGAAATTCGAATGAAGATCGCTTCGCCCTCCACAAAATACCGTCCGTTGCTGCTGGCGGGTCTCGCGCTGATCGCTCTGCCGTTCGCTCTGCGGACGCTCGGTCTGTCGCTGAACAGCGGAACGATGGTGATAGCACTTGCGATCGCGGCCATGGGGCTCAACCTATGTGTCGGCTACACCGGGCTGGTGTCGTTCGGCCATGGTATCTGGTTCGGTATCGGCGCCTATACCGCCGGCTTGATCCAGTTGCACTGGTTCGGCGGTGAGATCTGGTTACCGCTGCTTTTGTCGGTGGCCGTGGTCGCGATCTTGTCCGCGATCGTAGGCGCCCTGATTTTGCGGCGGCGCGGCGTCTACTTTTCACTGCTGACGCTGGCGCTCGCCGCGCTCACCTACACCACGGCGTTCCGTTGGAGCGAGGTCACAGGTGGCGAGGATGGTTTGGGCGGCTTGAAGCGCGGCAGCATCGGGACGTTCAGCCTCGACAATGCGCTCGCCTATTATGTCACCGTCGCGGTGATCGGATTAGGCGTACTCTATCTACTGCTTCGACTGGTTCGTTCCCCGTTCGGTCACGTTCTGATGGCGATCCGCGAGAACCAGTTGCGGGCCACGTTTCAGGGTTATCCAGTCGAGCGCTACAAGCTTGTGGTCTTCGTGATCTCGGCAGTGGTGACGGGACTCGCAGGTGCGCTGATCGCGTTCCAGAACTACCTGGTTTCGGCGGAGGCGGTGTCGGTGCCTTTTTCGGGCGAGCTGCTGGCGATGGTTGTCATCGGCGGCATGCGCAGCATGCTGGGACCGGCGCTCGGCGCGCTGTTCTTCATCCTGTTTCGCGAATTGTTTTCGATCTGGACGCCGAACTGGCTGCTCTGGTTCGGATTGATCTTTGTCGCCTTCGTACTTTACTCGCCTGGCGGCCTGGTCGGCATCTGGGCCACGCTCGGCCGGCGCTGGTGGCCCGCGCCGGAAGAATCCGCCGCGATGAGCAAGCGCAGGATTTACGAAGGCTTGCCGCTGCCGGGTTTCCTGATGCCGGAAGGCCTCAAAGGCATAGTGCTCGAGGTCAAGGACATCTCGAAGAAGTTCGGCGGCATCCGGGCCGTATCGGGGGCCAGCCTTCAGATCGGCGCCGGCGAAATCCACGCTTTGATCGGCCCGAACGGCGCCGGCAAGACCACGTTGTTCAACCTGATATCGGGACTGTTCCCATGCGATGCAGGAATCATTCGTCTCAATGGCCTCGAGATTCAGAGCGTGCCGTCCGATCTCATCTGTCACCGCGGATTGGCACGCTCGTTTCAAATCACCAACCTGTTCCGCGGCTTGTCGATCTACGAGAACTTGCGCCTGTCACTGCAAGCGCGAAGTCCGATGCGATTCAACCTCTGGCGCGATATCGACAGCTATATGGATATCCACACCGAGACCGCGGAACTGGTCAAATTCCTCGGCCTGGAAGGGATTGAGGAAATCGAAGGCGGCGAATTGTCCTACGGCGGGCAACGGCTGGTGGACCTGGGCATTGCGCTTGGCTCAAAACCCCAGGTGCTGCTGCTTGATGAACCGCTGGCGGGCCTTGCCGCCGCCGAGCGCGAACGCGTCTCGAACCTGATCAAGAACGTAGCAGCGAACATTCCGGTGCTGATCGTCGAACACGATATCGATCGCGTACTCGGTTTTTCGCAAGCCCTCACCGTGATGAATCAGGGCGCAGTGCTGATGACGGGATCGCCCGAGGCAGTCCGCGCCGACCGCCGTGTCCAGGAAATCTATACCGGCACCGGCATTCCCGAAGTCGTGCACAGCCGCACCGATGATGCGAGCCAGGAAGCCGTACCGATTCTGCGTTTCGAACGCGTCAACACCTTCTACGGCAAGAGCCATATCCTCAACGACGCGACGTTGGACGTGCGCGAAGGCGAGATCGTCGCGCTGCTCGGCCGTAACGGCGCCGGCAAGTCCACACTTCTCAAAACGCTGGCCGGGCTGGTTCCACTGGCGTCCGGCACGATCGAGTATGAGGGCCGCAATATCGCCGGGCTGCCGGCCCCGGATATCGCACGCATGGGCATCGGCTACGTGCCGCAGGGGCGCGGCCTGTTCGCCGGCATGACCGTGCGGGAGAATCTCTCGCTCGGCCGTCTGGCGCGCAAGACCGACGGCAGCAACGGCGTGGTCTGGAACGAAGAGCAGATCCTTGAACACTTTCCCCGCCTGAAAGAGCGCATGGACATTGCGGCGGACTACCTGTCCGGCGGCGAGCAGCAAATGGTGGCAGTGGCGCGCGCCATGTCGGGCAATGTGAAGCTATTGCTGCTGGACGAGCCGTTCGAGGGCCTCGCGCCCGCCGTGATCCTTGAACTCTTCAAAGTTTTCGACCTGCTGCGCCGGCACACTTCCATCGTGATCGTGGAGCACAATCTCGATCTGGTGCTGGCGCTGGCCGACCGCGTATTTGCGCTGGAGCGCGGCGCTGTGTTTCACCAGGGACCCGCGGCGGCGTTGTTGACCGACCTCGAATATCGCAAACGGATCCTGTGGTTGTGACACTTGCGAAGACAAAAAGAGCTCATTCATATCTTGGCGCCGGAGACAAACTCGGTCTTCGAGTCGTGCTTCAAGAGAAGTGTGAGCAAGGCAGCCAGCAACGGAAGGGCGGCAAGGAATAACAGACCCGTTGCTGTGCTGCCCGTCGCCTCCTTGATCCAGCCAATCAGATAAGGCCCTCCGAACCCGGCCAGACTTCCGATCGCATTGATCAGCGCAATGCCCCCCGCCGCGGCGGCGCCGGTTAACAAGGCGGTGGGAAGCGTCCAGAACAGCCCGAACGCCGAAAATCCCGCCATGGCGGCGACGATCAAGGCGGCCATGGTCATTACGAGGTTGCCGGCATAGGCCGAAGCGGCGAGCGAAATCGCAGAAACGAGAAGCGCCAGCACAATATGCCATACCCGCTCCTGCTTGCGATCTGATCGGCGGCCCCAGACCAGCATTGCCAGCGTGCCGAACGCAAAAGGAAGCGCGCTCACAAAGCCGGTCTGCAGGTTCGTAAGACCAAACCCCCTGACGATCTGCGGCAACCAAAACTGGACGCCATAGAGACCAGCCAGCAATCCGAAATAAACGAGGCCAAGCGCCAGCACCCTTGGCGAGCGAAGCGCTTCCCCAAGCGTAAGTCCATGAGCCGCCTCCCTGGCCATGCGCTCGTTCGCAAGCTTTGCCTCGAGCCAGTACTTTTGCCGCGGCGTGAGCCAATTCGCCTCCAGCGGCTTGTCAGTCAGATAGAATAACGTGACGACGCCGAGCAGTATCGAAGGGATGCCCTCCGCGAGGAAGAGCCACTGCCATCCCTTCAAACCCAAAACGTTGTTCACTTCGAGCAGCATGCCGCAGATCGGGCCACCGAAAACAGCTGAAAGTGGCGCTCCTAGAATGAACGCCGACATCACACGAGCCCGATATTCGGCCGGATACCAGTAGGTCAGATAGAGAATGATCCCCGGGAAGAATCCGGCCTCGGCAAGGCCAAGCAGAAAGCGCAGCACGTAGAAGCTGGTTGGACCCGTGACGAACGCCATCCCTGCGGAGATCAGCCCCCACGTGACCATGATGCGTGCGATCCAGCGCCGCGCTCCGAAGCGGTGAAGTGCGATATTGCTGGGAATTTCGAGAATGAAATATCCGACGAAGAAAATGCCGGCGCCCCACGCATATACCAGCGGCGAAAACGCCAAATCCGCGTTCATCGTCAACGCGGCGAAGCTGACATTGACCCGATCGAGAACGCAGAAAAAATAAGCGAGGACGAGAAAGGGAATGATGCGATATGAAACCGCAGTAATGGTTGACCGCTCGATGTCATCTGCTTCTGACGAAACAGGCTGATAGTCCGCAATAGCCTGACTCAAGTTGACCTCCCCTGTATGGATTTTTTATTTGAAATGGCTGCCGGGTCGACCCGGCAGCCCAATTGGTTGTGGCCATTCGCAGCGACGTCAGCGTCGCCGGGCTCGCCCTTGTCGCCAGGATTCAGCTGTCCTGTTAGATGCGAAAATTCAGACCTTGTGCGTCCAGTTGCCTGATCAGGGCGGCATAGGTGTCCTGACCGAAACCATGATCCTTATCAAAACCCTTTGCGACCGCGGTTTGCGATTGCTGTACGGTTCGCGTCAGAACGGCCTCGTCGAGCGGTCGCAACTCCTGACCCAATTTCATGGTGTTGACCTGCACCTCACACGCCCGTTGCATCTGATACATCCTGAAGAACGCGGCCGCGGCCGTTTCGCCGCAGGTCAGCAGGCCATGATGTCGGAGCATCATGTAGTTTTTGTCGCCCAGCGATGTCACCAGCCGCTCCCGCTCGCTAAGGTCGATCGAGATGCCTTCGAAATCGTGATACGCAACCTGGCCGTGGAGTTGGGCGCCGTAGAAATTATGCGGAGACAATCCGTGCTCGGAACAGGCGACCGTGACACCTTCCGTAGTGTGGGTATGCACAATGTAGTGGGCATCGTCGCGAGCCATGTGGACCGCGGAGTGGATCGTGAAGCCGGGCGCGTTCACCGGCGCATTGCTGCCGTCGACAACACGACCATCGACATCGATCTTGACTAGATTTGATGCGGTGATCTCGTTGTAAAGCAGGCCGAACTCGTTGATCAGGAAATGCCGCTCGGGTCCCGGGACGCGCGCGGTGATGTGATTGTAGATCAGCTCGGTCCAGCCGAACATGTAGCAGATACGGTAGAATGCCGCGAGATTCTCGCGCGCCTCCTTTTCTTCGACCGAAATAGTACCTGACCGGTTGCGCCGAACCGACGGGGTCGCGTGCTTGTTCATTTGGCGTTTCCTTCCCTGCTGGCGATTGCGATTCAATCCAGAAAATCTGGCTGCTCTTTCAGAATCCGGGCGTAGAGGGATTGAAACTGAAACCAGCCGCTGAAGGCAGAACCGATAACCTGATACGCCTGCTGCGCCGACTTCTCGGAAATCATCTTGAGCGGCTGGCTGGTTCTGGCAGCGGCGGCTTCGGCAAGGAGTTGCACCTGGCATGAGCGCTCCATGGTGATGAACCACCATGCAGCCTCATCCACGGTCGCACCGACCGTCAGCAGACCATGGTTTTGCAGGATGGCGGCCTTGCACGATCCCAACGCTTTGGCGATCTGCTGTCCCTCATCCACCTCGACCGCCACGCCACCATAGTCGTCATACAACGCGTGATCGTTGTAGAAGGCACACACGTCCTGTGAGATCGGATCAAGCTTTCGCCCAAGCGCAGCAAAGGCGCGCCCACATGTCGAATGCGCATGCGCGGCTCCAACGGAGTCCGGCCGCGCGGCATGAATTCGCGAATGGATCGCGAAAGCTGCGGCATTCACCGGTTTGCCGCCCTCGAGCACCTGTCCGTCATGGCTGACCCTGATCAAGTCGGAAACCTTGATCAGGCTGAAGTGCAATCCGAACGGGTTGACCCAAAACGTGTCGGTGAATTCCGGGTCACGTGCGGTGATGTGACCGACGACGCCCTCATCGAAGCCGAATTTGGAAAACAAACGAAAGCTCGCCGCGAGTCGCTGCTTTCGGTGCAATCGCTCCTCTTCCAGGTTCGTGAAAACCGGCGGCCTCGGAAGACCGGTATACATTTTCTCCGCGGCCGCTTTGCTTTCGGGGGCGGGTGTCGCGCTTGAAAATTTCTGCGGTGCGTTCATGTTTGTTTCCCTTTTTGAATGGACTCGAAGTTTGAATGGACTCGAAGTTTACAATCGCCGCAGCGCAGAATGACCTGCCCTGGCGAAACTGAGCTGTCCCAAGCTGACAACGAAATGGGGAATTCGGATTCCTGCGTGCCTCAGCGCCTCCCGCGCAATCGCAATTGATTTTTTGCTTGTTGCCTTTTGAGCTCCGCTTCGAAGTCAAAAGATTGCCAGCATCATCTTTTGATGTCAGCATGAGAGGCGTGCCGAACTGACGCAAATGATTTTCTTTGCATCGACATGAAGAGAATTCACATGCAACGTTTGCGCTCGCCTCTGCCGCCATTGTCCACCCTTCGTCCCTTTGAGGCCGCTGTCAGGCTGGGGACCTTCAAGGCAGCTGCGGAAGAGCTTGCCCTCACGCAATCGGCGATCAGCCACCAGATCAATTCTCTAGAGACTCACTTCCGCACCAAGCTCTTTGTTCGTCAGGGAAACAGCCTCGTTCTGACGAAAGATGGCTCTGTCTATGGTGCAGCGGTCGTGAAGATACTTGCCGAATTGTCCAAGGCAGGCGAGACATTCTCGAATAGAGAGCTCCACAGTGTATTGCGGGTTAGCGCCTCACCGAGCTTCGCAATGTTCGCCGCGCTTCCCTACGTTGAGGAGTTCAAATCGAGGAACGCCTCGCTGGATCTTCGCATGGAGGCTCGAAACACCACTGTGGATTTCGATGCCGAGAGCATCGACGCCGCAATTCAGGTTGGCAGTCCCCCATTCCCGGGGCTGCACTCGCATCGGCTGTTCCGGTCGAGACTTGGTCCCCTGGCCCATCCGGATCTTTGCGCGAAATTCGGGCCGGTCAAAACGGCGAGGGATATCGCGCGAATGCCGCTGATCGAACTCAACAATATTCCCGGACTGTGGGACCGGTGGTTCGCAAAGGCTGATCGCCGCATCAAGGTCGGCGAGCTGCGTTTGTCGAGTGACAGTTTGCTGGCAGCCATCCAAATGGCGGAGTCCGGTGTCGGTGTCCTTCTGGCACCCTTTCCTTTGATTACCTCACTCGTATCGTCGGGCCGTCTCAAGATTCTTTTTCGCCCTTTATTGCCGATCGAGCGGCCTGACTTTCATCTCCTCTACAGGAAAGGCGATGCCGGAAGTGCCAAGATCAAGGCGGTCAGGCTCTGGCTGAATGGAGTCATTGCAGAAATGGAACAGAAAGCCCATGCGATAGGCCTGTAACCGCGTAACCTCCGGCGGTCCCTTAATCGACGATCGAAATCTCTTCCGCTTGTCCCATAAGGTCGCCCCGAGCGGCAGCGATTGATGTTCATAACACCGGCGATCTCCACCGGAATCCAGCATGACCCAACACACCGACCTTTTTCCTGGCTTTGAATCCCGTTCGATCGACACCAGCGGGGGTCATATTTTTGCGCGCACCGGCGGCAACGGCCCGCCGCTTTTGCTGCTGCACGGTTATCCGCAAACGCACGCCATGTGGCACCGGATGGCAGCCACACTGGCAGAGCAGTTCACATTGGTTATTCCCGACCTGCCGGGTTACGGATCTTCCGACGTACCGACGACCGATGCGGACCATACGCCATTCACCAAGCGCGCAATGGGCAGGGTCATGGTCGAGTTGATGGAAAAGCTCGGCTACAGCCGTTTCGCGCTGGTAGGTCATGACCGTGGTGGGCGCGTCGGATATCGCCTTGCGCTGGACGAACCCGAGCGACTTTCAAGGCTTGCGGTGCTCGATATACTTCCGACCTATGATTATTGGGCGAAGCTTGACCGGCAGTCTGCGCTGCGCATTTTCCACTGGACATTTCTCGCGCAGCCTTATCCCGTTCCGGAAAATCTGATCTCTGGGAGTTCGGACGATTTCTTCGGGCCAACGTTTGCGCGCGGCTTCGATTCTCGCGCGGTGCATCAATATCTCGCCGCTTTGCGAGACCCTGCTCGCATTCATGCGGTTTGTGAAGACTACCGCGCGGGCGCGTACGCCGACTTCGAACACGACAAGGCCGATCGCGAAGCGGGAAAGAAAATCACTTGCCCACTATTTGTGGCGTGGGGGAGCCGGGGCATCGCGTCCGCTGCCGCAACTCCGCTTGAAACATGGAAGACCTGGGCCACCGACGTAGCTGGCTCGGAGGTAGCGGCAGGGCACTTTCTATGTGAGGAAAATCCCGAAGCGACCCTCTTTGCGCTCTGGCCATTTCTTACCGTAAGATAATGCAGATGAGCGGGCCGACCGGCCGGCCCCCCAAATTGCTTCGCCTACGCACGTCGCACCACTCACCGCAAATCGAAATCGCGAAAAGCACATCATGCGTGACCAATTCAGTAATGCCCAGCAGATCCGCAAACCGGCCGTGGTCTCCAAGGGCGGGATCGTTGCCGCGCAATCGCGCAGGGCGGCCGAGGTCGGAGCTCAAATACTGGCCGATGGCGGAGACTGCGTGGACGCGGTGATCGCAACCACTTTTGCGCTCGGTGTCCTCGAGCCCTGGATGAGCGGCCTTGGCGGCGGCGGAGCCATGGTGCTCTATCGCGCCCGCGAAGACCGTTATGAAGTGATCGACTACGGCATGCGATCACCCAAGGGCATACGCTTCGAGGACTATCCGTTGACCGGCGATGGTGCGGCCTCCGACCTCTTTCCCTGGGCGCGGGTAAAGGACGATCGCAATCTTCATGGTCCTGGCTCCATCGCCGTGCCCGGCGTGGTCGCCGGCATGGAAGAAGCACATCGCCGCCACGCGAAAATGCCTTGGACTGAATTGCTCGGCCCCGGCGTCGCGTTGGCAGGCGAAGGTCTCGCGGTGGACTGGTGGACCACGCTGATGATTGCCAGCGTCGCTGTGGATCTGCGCCGTTATCCCGCAAGCACTGCTGCCTATCTCAGGGATGGCCTGCCGCCAAACGCGCAATGGGGTATCAAGGCTGACGTGCGCCTGCCGCAAGAAAGCTTAAAGGCGACGCTTGCGCATCTCGCGGCCCAGGGGCCGCGCGATTTCTACCAAGGCGATCTGGCGCGCAGCATCGCGGCTGACGTGCAGGCGGGCGGCGGTCCGCTGTCGTTCGAAGACCTCGCTTCCTTTCGCGCTCATTTACGCGAACCCTTGAGCATTCCCTATCGTGGCGGCAAGGTATACGCGACACCGGAGCTCACCTGCGGCCCCACGCTGGCGCACGCCTTGCGCCTGCTGCAGGAGAGTTTGCAAGCTGCGCGCGGCACGCCCGACGCGTCCGCCTACACGTCCTATGCGCTGGCGCTGCAATCGGCCTACCGCGAGCGCCTGCAGGATATGGGCGATGCAGATGGCCGGCGAGCGCTCGGCGCGGAACATCTGGCGCCCGCCTGCACCACGCATTTTTCGATCGTAGACCGCGAGGGCAACATGGCGGCGGTGACGCAAACCCTGCTGTCGACGTTCGGCTCCAAATTCGTCACGCCGCACAGCGGGATCACGATGAACAACGGCATCATGTGGTTCGATCCGACGCCCGGCGGACCCAATTCGCTGGCGCCCGGCAACCGCTGCCTGACCAACTACACGCCGGTGCTGGCGCAGGCAGCCGATGGCCGGCGCCTCGCGCTTGGTGCTTCTGGCGGACGGCGCATTCTGCCGGCGGTGACGCAGATGCTGTCCTTCGTGATGGACTACGGCATGGATCTGGATGCTGCGATCCACCAGCCGCGTATCGATGCGAGCGAAGGCGCTGTCGTGATCGGCGATACGCGTCTGCCGGCGCAAGTGCGAGACGAGCTACGCGCGCGTTTCGATTACGAAGACGCGCGCATCCAGACCCTGCCGATGAAGTTCGCCTGCCCGAGCATTGTGTTGCGCGACGGTGAAACCAACAGCGGCGCCACCGAGATCTTCCAGCCCTGGGGCGACGCGGTGGCGGAGGGCTAGCCGATGCGCGGCGGGATGCGGCGGCAGCTAAAGCGCTTTCGAACCTATCGCCGGCCCAACGAGACCAATAGCCACCGGAATTTCGCGGCGCTGAGGAAAGTTGTGTCATGGCTGGTCGGATCGGCATCGTGTCGCGATTGATTTTCGCGGCATTTTTGATGTGCGCCGGCATGTGCTCCGCGGCGCACGCGGAGAAGCGGGTAGCGCTGGTGATCGGCAATTCGGCCTACCGCGCTGTGCCGGCGCTGCCAAACCCGGCCGCTGACGCCAGACTGATGTCGGATACGCTGTTGTCGCTCGGCTTTTCGTCGTCGGCGGCGGCGCCCAGCTTGACCTCGACAAGGCCGGCTTCGACGACGTCCTGAAGAAGTTCGGCACCGAACTGATCGGCGCCGACATCGCGCTGTTCTACTATGCCGGCCACGGCGTCGAGACCCACGGCCTCAACTATCTGGTGCCGGTCGACGCTCATCCGCTCGATGAAGCGGACGTCTTCGCGGAAATGATCGGCATCTCCGGCATTCTCGATCAGTTGGAGAAATCCGGCACGCGGATCAACCTCGTTTTACTCGACGCCTGTCGCGACAATCCGTTCAGTGGCCACGGCGTGCGCTCGACGACCGGCGGGCTGGCGCAAATGCCCGCGCCAGTCGGGACATTGATTTCGTTTGCAACCCAGCCGCGCAGCGTGTCGCTGGACGGTGTCGACGGTCACAGCCCCTATACCCGAGCGCTGGCCGAGGCGATGCAGCGGCCCGGTTCCGGCCTGTTCAAGACCTTCAACGAGGTTGGGCTTGCCGTGGAGAAAGCGACCGGCGGCCAGCAATTGCCGTGGGTGTCCTCCTCCCCGATATCGGGCAATTTCTATTTCGCCGGCAAGCCCGCGATCGAAGTCGCCAAGCAGGCGCCAAGCTCTCCCGGCACACCGGCACCGCCCTCACCTGTCGAGGAAGCACGGCTCTCACCGGCAGACGATTCCTTGCGCCGCCATCTCATCACCGACTGCGATCGGCTGGCGGCGATGCCCTATGATACCGGGCATGCGTCGAGCCTGCCGGGCCTGGAGATAGACAAGATCAATGTCGCGGCCGCCGCGGCAGCCTGCAACGAGGCGATCCAGCGTTATCCGGATGTCGTGAGATTTGTATTCGAGGCCGGATGCGTGGCGACCGCGCGGAAAGATTATGCCGAAGCGCGGCGGCTCTACGAGCAAGCCGCGGCCGCCGGCTACGCCATGGCCATGAACAATATCGGTGCCCTCTATGAGGGTGGCAACGGCGTGCCCGTGAACTATGTCGAGGCGGCACGCTGGTATGCAAAGGCCGCGGCGGCAGGCGAACCGATCGCCATGGTCGATCTCGGCTGGCAGTATGAGACAGGGCACGGCGTAACAAAAGATTACGCAGAGGCGCGTCGATTATACGAAACGGCCGTCAAGGCCGGCGTGCCTTCGGGCATGAACAATCTCGGCCTGCTCTATTTGCATGGCAAGGGCGTCAAGCGCGACTATGCCGAAGCGCTCCGCCTGTTCGAACAAGGTACCGCGCTTGGTGACCCCGCCACCATGAACGGACTCGGGGTGCTCTACAATGACGGCGACGGCGTTCCCCGCAACACCAGGATCGCGCGCCAATGGTTCGAGAAGGCGGCTGCGCTGGGTGATCCCCAGGCCAGGCAAAATCTGCGGGGGATGAGAAGGTGATCGCCCGGCCTGCATTTGCAGACTTTTTCACGCGGATATAGGCTTGGTTGCAACGTAGCCAAACCATTGACACGGAGCAGCTTCATGCGTGCCTTGGTCTTGTTGATCGCAATTTTGGTCGGCCTCGCTGCACCTGCCCACGCTGCTGACGACGTCGCCGCCGCGCAAAGCGTCATACGCTCCCAGGAAGAGGCTTTGAGCCGGGACGATGCGGCAACGGCCTATTCCTATGCGGCGCCTGCCATCCAAGGCATGTTCCCCCAGGCCGATATCTTCCTGAGCATGGTCCAGCGAAGCTACGCCCCGGTTTATCGTCACAAAAGCTTTGAGTTTGGCGAGGTGCGCGTATCGGACGGCCAGATCGCACAACGCGTTCATATCATCGACGCGAATGGCGAGGCGTGGGAGGCGCTGTATACGCTGGAGCGGGAACCCGACGGCAGCGTCAAGATCAGCGGATGTGTTCTGTTGAAGGCAGGCCAGGCGGTATAAAGCGTTTTCGAGCGAAGTGGGCACCGGTTCGCGTTAAGAAAACGCGTCAAGCAAAAAGAGACGCCCCACAGGCTAGCGCCAGCCGCCGCCCCTCGACCGGGAACCGCGCGACGCGCCATTTTCCCGGCGGACCTCACCGGCATTACTTTCCAAAATTGAAATTACCCGAAATCCGACCAGCGGTTCCCGGACGTCGTGCGTGGTCTGTTGTCTCTCGTGCAACTTGACTCCCGCGTACATCTGCCGCAGCATCTTAGGTGCTGCACCTGCCAAAGCTCGTGGAGTATTCAGCCCCTCGCTTTGCAGGCATTGGCGTCCGATCATGTGGTCGAGACGACGAGCAGCAGATGCGGATGTCATGTCCGCCGATTCACACCTGGTGAGGAGAATGACGCCACCGAGCACGAAGCATTGACCTTGCTCAACCGCAAGGTCACGGCGCAGGTTGAGGTGAACAGCAGCTGCTAGCCGTCATTGCGCCGCCGACAATTTGAACATATCCGCGAGACCGAAACGCGAAGGCCAAGCGCTTCGAGATCTCGACAGACAGCTGGCGCGTACCAGACATTCTTCGCGAGACGAAGATTAAGGGGCCCCGCGATGCTCTAATGCACCGGGGCCCCATCACTTGGCTGAATGATCACTTGGCTGAATGCTCGCGTTTCATTTCTCCCGCAGACGATCGGATAGGAGACGCCGAGCGGATCGGCCATGTGCGCCTGCGGCGAGTTTCTCTCGCCCTTAATCTCGTCAAGTTTCGATCCGTGCCGGCAGCTTTTCTTCAAAACGGTTTCGCCGGGTGGGAACTCTATTCCAGGCCCTGAGGTTACTCCGGTTGATGACGGAGGCTGCGATGAAAAGATGTTTGATCTGCTTCTGCTTCCTGCTGATTTTGGACAGTCTCGGTTATTCTCAGACCGCGAACGCAACACCGGCGTTTTACATTGTGCTGAATTCCTTGACGAAGAACTGCACCGTCGTTGACAGGATGCCTCATACGGATACGCCGAACATCACCGTTGCCAGCGACGCGATTTATAAGACACGGGCCGAAGCCGAAACAGCAATGCAGACTCTGACGCCGTGCATTCAATAAAGCGACCGTGCAATAAGGCGACCGTGGGCGGCAACCCCTGTTGAGCTGGCGCCGAGGGCGCCCGCATCGGCAGCTTGAAGTCGCCGCTTTGCTTTCTTACATAGGTATGGTCGGACTGGATCCGTTCGCTCGTTGCGCTCAATCGAGTGCCGAGCCCAACCTTCCTGCACACCCATCGAAGTTTTTGCTGCCGTTGTCGCAGCGCGCCCGTCGATCGTGTTGCACCGACAATTCCTCGAACAGACGTCGCAAGGCTTCCGCCGGTGCGACACACGGACCAACATGAAAAACATTTCTGAACTTAAACCAGCGACGGCGCAGCCGCGCCCGAATACGAAACTTATGGCCAACGCAATGGCGCGAAGATCCCAGTCCCGGCGAGCTGAACCTTCTGGGTTGCCCCGCCCCCAGGCGAGGAACTCTCAAAATTTACAAAGAAACTACGAACGCTATCTGGTCCTGGCCCGCGCCGAAGCGTTGACCGGGGACCGGGTCGCGGCGGAGAATTACTTCCAGCACGCCGAACATTACCTGCGGTCCATGCAGGAGGATGCGAGTTAGGAACGGGAACGCCGGCAGCCTGGAGAATTCAGGTGACCTGGCATGTCAAGAAGCCTGGCATGTCGAGAAGACATGCCGATGAATGACAATAAATTAGAGACTCAACAACAAATGGCCAAAAAGGGAGATCACCATGTTGTTGCATTGCGGACGGTATGCCGCAATCGAGTCCCATGCATAGGCCCGGCCCTGTTCGTATAATTGGTTACCGGGTTCGCCGCTGTTTTGGATGCTCTCTCGAAGATGCGCCCATGTGGCTCTGCGCGGGAAATATCGACCAGTGTTTGACCACCTTGGGGTGGCAGGGCATGCAACGCGTGACTCGCGGCGCTGGCGGTGCAGCACAAACGGCCCAACCGAAAGGACTGAGCGATGAAACTGACTTCCGTACAGGTCGAACGAACCATCAACCAATTCGAAGCCCAAGCCATTCCCGACAGTCATCCGGTGGTTCCGCAACTGAACGAACTGTTTGGGGACCACACTTTTTTGCTCGATAGCAATGGACTGAACATTTTGGAACCGACCGACGAGGCCCCTCGGGAACAAGTTCAGGCTGCGAGGGTCATAAATCTTGCGAATTGGAGTGACGAGAATCTCACCCGCTTGTCGCCTCATGAACCAGAGCCGACCGGAGCCATTATCGTACTAGAGTCTAGACACTGATCCAGAACCTCATTCGATCGCAGGATCAACGCGAGGCAAGATCGCAACGTGCTCATCGAGTCCGAGCGCCGTTGCGGTCTTCACGTTGACTTGGGAAGCGCTGTATTCGCTGGAGCGAAAGCTCCGGCGGCGGCCCCAAGATCAGCGGCTGTGTTTTGCTAAAGACAGGCCAGCGGTGTGAGGACCTTCACGCCAGCGCCAGCCGCTGCCGCGCCCGGATCAGCAGCGACACCATGATGATGATATTGAGCGCGTTCCAGCCGAGCCCGTTCAGGAACGCCGCGGCGTAGGAGCCGGTGGCGTCGAAAATCACGCCGGACACCCAGCCGCCGAACGACATGCCGAACACGGAGGCAAAGATCACGATGCCAACGCGGGTGCCGGCCTCGGCCGCCGGCATCGCCTCACGCACGATGATGGCATAGCTCGGCACGATGCCGCCCTGAAACAGGCCGAACATCGCGGAGATGACGTAGAGCGACGAGAGGCTGTCGAAAAACAAATAGAATAACAGCGCAAAGCCCTGCGCCACCGAGCCGATCAGAAGGGTGCGGATGCCGCCAATTTTATCCGCTAGAAATCCCGAACCGATGCGGCTTATGATTCCGAACGCCATCATCAGCGACAGCATCTCGGCGCCGCGCGCCACGCCGTAGCCGAGGTCGCCGCAATAGGCGACGATGTGGACCTGCGGCATCGCCATCGCCACGCAACAGGCGATGCTGGCAATGCACAGCAAGGCCGTCAGCGTATTGGTCGAGAGCTGCAGATCAACCCGCGGCGGCGGCGCGTTTTCGTGATTCCGCCGCGTGGCGCCGCCGAGCTGGGCGCGCAACAGCGCCAGCACGATCGTCATCGCCACCGCGCAAAACAGGCCGACCGCGATATAGGTGGTTCGCCACCCGGCCAACTGCACCCCCCAATTGACCAGCGGCGGCCAGATCGTGCCGCCGACATAATTGCCGCTGGCGACGATGGTCACCGCCAGTCCGCGATAGCGTTCGAACCAGTGCGAGGCTTCCGCCATCAGCGGCGCGAAGGTCGCCGACGTTCCCAGCCCGATCAGCAAATGCAGCAGGACGAATTGCCACAGGGTGGTCGAAAGTCCGGCCGCCAGATAGGCGGACCCGAGGAAAGCGATGCTGAGCGCGATCGCCACCACGATGCCGAAGCGATCGGTGATCTTGCCGGCGGCGACGCCGCCGAGACCGAAGCCGAGCATGGTGAGGGTAAAGGCCAGCGATACATCGCCGCGGGTCGCGGCGAATTCGGCCTGCACCACCGGCAACACCACAACGACCGACCACATGCCGACGCTGCCGATCGAACCGATGACCAGCGCAAGCGCCAGCCTTACCCACGCCTGACGGGAGTCCGGGGTGAATGCGGCTGATTCGCTGGAATCGGAGGGGGCGTGCACGGCGGCAACTTCGACGCAGGCGGCCTCGGGGTCAACCAGCATGGCGCGATATTGGGCATGCAGATGCACCGCAACAATGCAATCCGCGCCTGCGGGGACTTTTCACCTCGACCTCTCCTCGCACGGAAGAGGGAGCCGGCCTGTTAACGCTTTCCTAACCATAAACTGGGCAAAAATTGCCCAGTGAAGTCGAGTGTCGTCAGCCGCGTAAAACGGGGGAGTACCCGTGGACGCCAGTGCGGTGCCTCACTTTCGAAACGGTGGTCTTTCGGCCGCCGCTCAGACGTTTGGCGCCCGCGAAAGGCATACGCGGGGGGAAGCAGCAACGATGGTTGATGTCACGGCAGGTCTGGGCGCAACGCCGGGGACCGGATTTCCGAGCCTCAGCGAAATCGGCAGAATCCTCAAACGCGGCGATCTGGCACTGGCGTTCGGCATCCTGACCATCCTGGTCGTGCTGATCATGCCGCTGCCCTCGATCGTGCTCGATCTCTTCCTGGCGATCTCGATCACGCTGTCGATCCTGATCCTGATGACGTCGCTGTTCATCCAGGCGCCGCTGGAATTCTCGTCGTTCCCGACCATCCTGCTGATTTCGACGATGCTGCGGCTTTCGCTCAACCTGGCTTCCACGCGGCTGATCCTGTCGCACGGCCATGAGGGCACCGACGCCGCCGGCCACGTCATCCAGGCCTTCGGCAATTTCGTGATGGGCGGCAATTTCGTGATCGGAATTATCGTCTTCGCCATCCTCGTGATCGTGAATTTCGTGGTCATCACCAAGGGTTCGGGCCGCATCGCGGAAGTCGCCGCCCGCTTCCACCTCGACGCCATGCCGGGCAAGCAGATGGCGATCGACGCCGATCTGTCCGCAGGCCTGATCGACGAGAAAATCGCCAAGGAGCGCCGCAAGGCGCTGGAAGACGAAAGCGGCTTCTTCGGCGCGATGGACGGTGCGTCCAAATTCGTACGCGGCGACGCCGTCGCGGGCCTTCTGGTCGTCTTCATCAACATCATCGGCGGAATCATTATCGGCGTGGCCCAGCAGGGCCTGGGCTTCGGCGAAGCCGCGCAAACCTACACGCTGCTGACAGTCGGCGACGGTCTGGTCACCCAGATACCTGCGCTGATCGTTTCCACCGCGGCGGGCTTGCTGGTCTCGAAAGCCGGCGTCAGCGGCGCCGCCGACAAGGCGCTGATGAAGCAGCTTTCCGGCTATCCGCAAGCGGCGGGCATGTCGGCGGGCGTCATGCTGGTGCTGGCGATGCTGCCGGGCATTCCGATGATTCCTTTCCTGCTGCTCGGCGGCGGTGCGGCGGCTTTGGCATGGTCGGCGCATAAAAAGAAGCGCATCACCAAGACGGCCGAAGCCGCTGCGGCGGCAGCTCCCGCTGCGGCCGCGGCGGCTGCAAGTGCGGCGGCGGAAGAGCCGATTGCAACGGCGCTGAAGATCGATGACCTCAAGATCGAGCTCGGCTATGCGCTGCTGCCGCTGGTGAACGGCCCTGACGGCACCGACCGCCTGACCGAGCAGATCAAGGCGCTGCGCCGCTCGCTCGCGGTCGAGATGGGCTTTGTGATGCCGGCGGTACGCATTCTCGACAATGTGCAGCTGGAAGCGAACACCTACATCATCAAAATCAAGGAAGTAGATGCCGGCACGGGCCGGATCTGGCCGAACCAGTTCATGGTCATGGACCCCGCCGGAAACCAGGTCGGGGTGCCCGGCATTCACACCATCGAGCCGACCTTCGGGCTGCCGGCGACATGGGTCGACGCCAGCTTGAAGGAGGAAGCGTCGCTGAAGGGCTATACCGTGGTCGACGCCGCGACCGTGCTCTCGACCCATCTCACCGAGCTTCTCAAGAACAACATGTCGGACCTGTTGTCCTATGGCGAGGTGCAGAAGCTGCTGAAAGACCTGCCGAAGGAACAAGGCGAACTGCTCAAGGATATCGTGCCGAGCCTGGTCACCATTTCGGGCATTCAGCGGGTATTGCAGCTATTGCTCGCGGAGCGCATTTCGATCCGCGATCTCTCGACCATTCTCGAAGGCATCGCCGACGCGCTGGCGTTTTCGCGCAACCCGGCGGCGATGGTCGAACATGTCCGCGCGCGCCTGGCGCGGCAGATTTGCGCGCAAAACACCTCCCACAACGGCTACCTACCGCTGATCGCGCTGTCCGCAAAATGGGAGCAGGCCTTTGCCGAGTCGCTGATCGGACAGGGTGAGGAACGCAGCCTCGCGATGCAGCCTTCAAAACTGTCCGAATTCATGACGGTCGTGCGCGATGCCTTCGAACGGGCCGCCCGCGATGGCGAGGCGCCGGTACTGGTCACGTCGGCGGCGATCCGGCCGTTCGTGCGCTCGCTGGTGGAGCGTTTCAGGTCGCAAACGACCGTTTTGTCGCAGGCGGAAATCCATCCGCGGGCGCGGTTGAAGACGGTTGGAAGCATCTAGCGGTTGCGGCAAATCACGGCGCCAGAAGGGGTTTTTCGGCCACAGGCAAATGATTTCCGTACAAGTCGGGCCGAGCCTGCATTTTGCGCCGCGAAATGCTTTTATCTCATAACCTATTGAAAAATAAACAATATATTTAAATTTCAGTACATCGAGCCGATTTCCAGTCGCGGCTGTTCACGTCTGTTCACCGCCTTGTGATCGCCCCTTAGGAACCTAAAGCCGAATCCCCACGTTTGCAGCGTCGAGATGTTGAACCTGTTCGCGGACGCAACACACCAATCCGCAAGAAACAGTAAGACGGCAGGAGGCTTGGATGAACCATTCGATCTACAGCGCCGATCGCACAACCCACCTCAAGATTGTGGTTGTCGCGCTCGTTGCGGGTATCGCGGTGGCGGGCTTCAGCATCTCGGCTCGCATCAATTCCGACGACGGCTACGCGCAGACCGCACACGTCATCAAGGCCGGCAAGGCCGTGACGATGACGAGTTCGAACACGTCGGTGGTCCGCTAATGATTTCCTGAATTCACGCGGCTCTTAACTACCCCCCAAAGTCGCCGCGTGAGTATGTAGAAGACCCCCAACTACCCTCAAGTCGACTAGACGACCGAAAACGCCCGCTCCCCCCGGGCGTTTTCTTTTTAAGGTTTTTTTGGGGGATGACGTTTTCCAACGACGTGCGGTGTCCTCTCCGCCTACTCCTGCAGCAGGTTGTCGACGCATCGCTGCAACAATGCGGAAAGCTGATCGACCTCCTCGCGGTCCAGGGACCTCGTCATTTTGGCCTCGATGCCGGCGACAATTAAGTACGCCCGCTCGAGCACGCCGCGTCCGCGACGGGTTAGTTCGCTTCGCAGGATCCGGCCATGCTGTGGATCGGCGCGCCGCTTCAGGAAGCCGTCACGTTCCAGATTGGCAACAATGCCCTGCATGGTTTGCGGGGTGACGAACGCTGCCCGTGCAAGGGACGCATTCGAGATTCCCGGGTCGCAATCGACCGCAACAAGCACGGCGAATTGCGGTGCCGTAATACCGAGCGGCCGCATGGCATCGTCGATTTGGATTCGCAACGCGTGCTGGGCGAGTTTGATGCAGTAGCCCAGGCGCCCGGAGGCAGGCGCCGGCATTCCACTCAGGCTTGACATATCAGGTCCCTGATATAATATATAAGGAGGCTGATACTAACAGTTGCCATGCGCATGGCAATCGCGGGGCTTCGCGCGGTCCACCAGAGCGCATCAACCGGATGATGGAGGACAGCCATGAGACAGCCGCTCAAGGTGATGATTATCGGAGCAGGAACCGGCGGGCTTTGCCTGGCGCATGGCTTGAAGTCGGACGGGATCGCGGTCGAGGTTTTTGAACGCGATCATTCGCCGGCCGATCATCAGCAAGGGTTCCGGTTGAGCATCAGCGCGACCGGCAGCGCGGCGCTCCGCAGTTGCCTGCTGCCGGCGCTGTTCGACAAGCTTGCGGCGAGTTCCGCCGATCCGAGCCAAGGCGTTACCTTTCTCGATCACCGATTGAACCGGCTGCTCGCGATCGATTTTCCGCATCGCGACTGCAGGGATGTCGATGCAGAACGGCCCGTGGCCCGGACAGCGCTTCGCCATATTCTGCTTGAAGGTCTCGATGATGTCGTGCGCTTCGGAAGCAAATTCACCGCCTTTGAGGATGCCCCGGACGGTTCCGTGGTGGCGCATTTTGCCGACGGGACTGCCGCGAGCGGCGACGTCTTGATCGGTGCGGATGGCGCCGGCTCCCGGCTGCGTTCACAATTGTTGCCGCATTCCAGGCGCGTCGAAACCGGCATCATCGCCGTCAGCGGCAAGGTGAGCCTGAATGACATTATCGTGGGTCGATACCGCAGCCCATTCTGCGCGGTCCGACGCCGATTTTGGGTCCGCGCGGTTGCTTCATGTTCGCAAGCGCCGTCCAGTATCGCGACAACACCGGCAATTCGGGACTGACACAAGACAATCTTCCCTCCGACGAGCGCGAGGAATACGTCATGTGGGGGTTTTCCGCGCGCCACGCGAAGTTTGCACCGGCCGGCCTGGATATGCTTGGCGGTGAGGACTTGAAAGCAGCAGTGCTTGCGCTCATGCCGGATTGGCATCCATCTGCCAGACGGCTGGTGCAGACAGCGGATGCAGCAACGGTCTCGGCGTTTGCCGTGAAGACATCCGTCCCGATAGCTCCGTGGCAGACCCGTAACGTAACGCTGCTCGGCGATGCCCTGCACAACATGACGCCGTTCCGGGGAATTGGCGCCAACACCGCCTTGCGTGACGCAGCCGCGCTGCGCAGAGCGCTGGTCGCGGCCGATCGCGGCCAGCAGAAGCTGATCCCGGCTCTTGCCGGCTACGAACGCGACATGATCGAATACGGCTTCAGCGCCGTTCGCACCTCGCTCGCAGATATGGAGCGCTTCCATGCCGAGCGCGGTTTGTCCCGGGCCCTCACCAAAGCGGCGTTTCGAGCGGCCGATTGGGTCCCGCCGTTGAAGACGGTGTTCCTCGCAGGACGATGACAGCGATCAGCGCGGAGGGGCCGGCGGCACGGTCTCGATCAGCTTGCCGGTAAAAACCGGCGCGGAGTGTGGATTGCCGTCCGGCGATCCACCTGCCTGCTCGACCGTGACCGCATAGGTTGCTGCATTGATGGTGTCGGCATCGTACGACGCCAGCACGGGACGCGCGGTGAAGTCGCTGCCGCCGATGACACCCAGCGAGCGCGGCCGCTGCAGCTTGTCAGAGATCAGCCAAAGCTCGAAGCTCTTGCCGGGCTCGGCGGCGGCGTTGACCTTGCGAATCGTGAAGTTCTTGGTCGCCCCGTCAACCGTGAGGATGAATGCAGGCAGTCCGCCCTCCTTCTGCAGGACGGCGACATACTGGGCCGATGGCGGCGTCGGCACGGAAGGCGTCTTGACTTCAACGACCTGCGTTCGCGGTTTGGGGCGAAAGGCGTCGGGAAGCAAATCCGGCTGATAAGCCCCGACCGCGATCATCGCGACCAGCGCGGCGGCGATCGCCGTCGTCAGCGCCGCGACATTGCGCCAGCGCCGGACACCCGCGTCCAACCGGGCCACGTTGGACGTTTCCACCGCTAGTGCAGGCTCATCTGCAGGCTCATCGTCTCCTGAAACGAGGGGCAGCGGCGGCGGCGCATCGGGAAGCAGCAGCGGCGCCTGCGGTTCGGAAAGTCCCACGGCGGTTCTGATCTTGTCCCAGACCTCGGCGCGAGGCTCGACAGATCCGACCATCTGGTTCAGGACGCCAAGCTTTTGCTCCCACGCCTCAACCATCGCCGTGAAGTCCTTGTCGACGGACATCATGGCCTCGACCTGCGCCCGCTCATCGGCATCGAGGGTGCCGAGGGCATATTCCGCAGCGAGCGCGATATGATCTTCGCTATAGGCCATCATCTAAAGTCCAAGACACTCCCGGATGTCCATCATGCTGCGGCGCAGCCAGGTCTTCACCGTGTTCACCGGCGTCTCGAACTTCGCCGCCAGTTGCTCGCGGCTCCAGCCGTTGTAGTAGGCGAGCAGCACGAGCTTTTGCCGATCCGGCTCCAGACGGCCAACACACTCCAGCAACCGCTTCAGCTCTTCCGTCATTTCCCGCCGCGCCAGCGGGTCCGGGCTGTCGGCAGCCACTTCCATCGCCGTCGGCTCCTCTTCGATCGAGACTTCGCTCCGCTTGCGCACGACGTCGATGGCACGGTTTCGGGCGATGGAAGCCATCCACGTGATCGGCGACGACAGCCCTGGATTGAATTGTCCGGCACTGTTCCAGATCTTGACGTAAGTCTCCTGAATGACCTCCTCTGCGAGCTCCTGTCGCCGCAAGATACGAAGCACGACGCCGAAGAGTTTCGCCCTCGTGGCGGCGTAAAGGCGCTCGAAGGCGGCCTCATCCCCCTTCGCAACGGCGGCAATCAGCCAGACCAGCTCAGCTGGCGTCAGCATTCAGCGTCCCCAAAACCGCGATGCCCATCGTTTTTTACACACCGGAGCGGCATTCCAGACCTGTCGTATCATACCTTGCGCCGAACCGGTCCACCAAGCCACCGATGCCCGGCCTGTGGACAGTCCAAACAAAAACCCGGGCCTCGCGGCCCGGGTTGTCTGATGTTGTAAGCGGCTGACGAATGGAAAAACGTCAGGCGACCGCCCCGATGCGCGCGCGCATGAGGCCGATGCTGTCGAGATCGGCCTGTTCCCGGGCGTTTTCTTCGGCGCGCTCGCGCGCCTGATCGCGCTCGTCCAAAAGCTCGACCTTCTTGAGTTCCTCGAAGGCCTCGGTCAGCAGGCTCTTGGCGTCTTCAAGTTGGATACGCAGTTCGTCGGCGGACCGGGTCAGATTTTCCCGCCGCTGGATCGCGGCCTTGGCATAGGTCGGATAGGCGAAGTGCGTGGGATCGTTGATCCCGGCGCGCTCCTGCTCGGTGTGGATTTCGCGCTCGAGATCGACCGACATACGCTGGAAATCGGCGATCATGCCTTCGATCTGGGCGACCCTTCGGCGCTTCTCATCGACCTGAAACTTCTTCAGGCGGATTAGCGTTTCACGTGACTTCATCGACTCATACTCCCCAGAAGTCCCAATCTGAACGCGGGACGGAACCGGCATCCCCCAGGGATCCCACCGGCATCTCTACTGTGTGACACCAATGATGGCCTGACAAAGTTAGCGTTCCGTTTCCAAGCTTCCGAGGATTTGCTCGAGTTGCCGGTAACCGGCATCCAGGCCGGACACTTCGTCCTTGGCCTGGCGCAGAAAGCCCTCAAGCGGCCCATGCAGCCGGATCGCCTCATCGACCTCCGCGCTCGAGCCCGCGCGATAGGCCCCAAGCCGGATCAGTTCCTCCATATCGGCATAGGTGGCCATGATCTGACGCGCACGTGTGATGGTCGGCAGATAGGCCGGATCGGCCGATTTCGGCATGGTGCGGGACACCGATTTGAGAATGTTGATCGCGGGAAAACGTCCGCGCTCGGCGATCGACCGCTGCATGACGATATGGCCATCGAGGATGCCCCGGACCGCGTCCGCGATCGGCTCGTTATGGTCGTCGCCGTCCACCAGCACCGTAAAGATGCCGGTGATGCTTCCCGCCCCGACCCCGGGACCGGCGCGCTCAAGCAGCTTTGGCAATTCGGTGAACACGGTCGGCGTATAGCCCTTGGCGGTCGGCGGTTCGCCCGCCGACAACCCGATTTCGCGCTGCGCCATCGCGAAACGCGTAACCGAATCCATCAGGCACAGCACATCCTTAGCCTCATCGCGGAAGTATTCAGCGATCGCCAACGTCAGATAAGCCGCCTGCCGCCGCATCAAAGCGGGCTCGTCCGAGGTCGCCACCACCACCACTGATCGCGCCAGCCCCGCGTCTCCGAGGTCGTCCTGCAGAAACTCCTGCACCTCGCGGCCGCGTTCGCCGACCAGGCCGATCACCGTGATATCAGCGTCAACATTGCGCGCCAGCATCGACAACAACACCGACTTGCCGACGCCGGAGCCGGCGAAGATGCCGAGCCGCTGGCCGCGGCAACAGGTCAGAAACGTATTGAGCGCCCGCACGCCGAGATCGAGCGGCGCGCCGACGCGCTTGCGCGAATGCGCCGGCGGCGGAGAATTTCGAAACGGCATCGGCGAGGGACCGGGCGGCAAAGGCCCCTTGCCGTCGATCGGCTCGCCCATCGCGTTGATGACGCGGCCAAGCCACGACGGCGAAGGCCGTACCTGACTCGCGGCATTGGCGATAACCGCGCGACAACCGCGCCTGACGCCTTCAAGGCCGGCGAACGGCATCACCACGGCGTTGTTGCCCGTGAAGCCGATGACTTCGGACGGGATAAAGCGATTGCCGCCTGTCTCGATCACGATACGCGCGCCGACCGACATCGCGTGAATGGGTCCAGCGATCTCGACCATCAGGCCGCGCACGCCGACCACACGGCCATAAATATTGACGCCGTCGATGTCGGCGATCTGCTGGGCGAGTGCCTTCATTGTGAAAACCTTAAGTTTTCCCGCTTTGGAGCCTTGCCCTTAACTTCGTGTTTACCCGCATCGTTAATCATTGCGTCACTGTCTTTGGTGACTGAGAGCGCTCGACCGTCAGAATGAAGGGCGAGTCGCAGGAGTCGGTTAGGCCCGTCTCTTAATGTGGAACTTGAACGGGAACGGATACGAAAAACTGCTTCGACGCAATATCTTAGGGCGATTCGGAAAAAATTGCACTGATAGACCTTGCAGACACGAATCAGATTTTGTTAACCATATGTCGTCAGGATCCGAATCAGTTGTTCAAAGGCGTTTTGAGTGCCGCAAGTGCGGCCGACCTGACGCCCGGAGCGGCGACTATAGGGGACTGGCATGCGCGTATTGCTGATAGAAGATGACAGCGCCGTCGCGCAGTCGATCGAGCTGATGCTCAAATCCGAGAGTTTCAACGTCTATACGACGGATCTCGGAGAAGAAGGCGTCGATCTCGGTAAACTTTACGACTACGACATTATCCTGCTCGACCTCAATCTGCCTGACATGTCGGGTTACGACGTGCTCAAGCAGCTTCGGGTGTCGAAGATCAAAACACCCATTCTGATCCTCTCCGGCCTCGCCGGCATCGAGGACAAGGTCAAAGGTCTCGGCGTTGGCGCCGACGACTACATGACCAAGCCGTTCCACAAGGACGAACTGGTTGCGCGCATCCATGCGATCGTGCGCCGCTCCAAGGGCCACGCCCAGTCGGTGATCCAGACCGGCGATCTCGTGGTCAATCTCGACACCAAGACGGTCGAGGTCGGCGGTCAGCGCGTGCATCTGACGGGCAAGGAATACCAGATGCTGGAGCTGCTCTCGCTCCGCAAGGGCACCACGCTCACCAAGGAAATGTTCCTCAACCATCTCTATGGCGGCATGGACGAGCCGGAATTGAAGATCATCGACGTCTTCATCTGCAAGCTGCGCAAGAAGCTCGCCAACGCCTCGGAAGGCCGCAACTTCATCGAGACCGTCTGGGGCCGCGGCTATGTGCTGCGCGAGCCGCACGAGGTCGAAGAGCGCATCCCCGCCTGATCACACGTTTACGGCGAGCCGCAAGGCTCACTTCTCCCGAACTGAACCCCGCCGCAAATGGCGGGGTTTTTGTTTTGCTTGAGATCGGGATTATCGAATGGTCAACGTTCGCAACGGTTAGCAGCGCAAATCGAACGTTATGGAATGCCGCGCACTGAGAACGCGCAACAGAACTTCCTAGTCGGCGAACGTCAAGATCGTCTTCAGCAATTTAGGAAACCGCGCATTGATGTCGTCCTCGCGCAGGACATTGCGGTGCTCCACCCCTTTTTCGAAGTCTGAATGAGACCTGCTTCTCGCAAAATGCGGAAATGATTCGATAGGGTCGACTTCGCCATCTCCGCACACGGAGCAGCTTCCGTGCAGGACATGCAGCTTTTCCGTTCCACCAGGCTCTTGACGATTCGAAGCCTCATGGGATCGGAGAGAGCTGCAAGCACGCCAGCCAGCGTGCCCGAGCACTTTCACAAGCATTTCGATTTGAACGTACTCGGCTTGCTGCTGGTATCTCAGGAAGCCGTGCGGCACTTCAATGCCAAAGGCGGCAACATCATCAATATCAGTTCCGGCGTCTCGACGCTCACGCCTCCAAACGCTGCCGTCTACACCGCCACGAAAGCTTCGGTTGATGCCATTACGTCGGTGCTTTCAAAGGAGCTTGCGCCACACAAGATCCGGGTCAATGCCGTCAATCCCGGGATGATCGCCACCGAAGGCGTCGTTTCCGCAGGATTGCACGAAGGTGACATGCGCAAATGGATCGAATCGGCCACGCCGCTCGCCAGAATCGGCAAGGTCGAGGAAATCGCGCCGGCCGTGGCATTCTTCGCTTCCGACGACGCGTCCTATATCACGGGCGAAACGTTGCACGTTACCGGCGGTCTCCACTAGAAAGGCCCGCACGCTTGGGAAGCTGATGGCGCTTCTCAGGCGTGCAGGCGGTATCGGCCGGCATGCACGAACGCCTGGCGCGGCGCGGCAAATCCGAACGCTTGAGTTAATCCGGACGCAGCAGGCAAATCCTCGGGCGTTGACATCGCAGGATAAGGGGCGCGGGGTCTGTTCCTGGAGGCGATTTGGCCGAGATATCTCAATTTTCAATTGTCACTTACGAGCGCCGGCCGGGACGTTGGCGCGCGGCCATAACCCCTAATCAGCAATCCGGCACTTTCATCCGGGGCAGGACGACGTCCAGCTTTGTGACGCCGGATGATTTCGCATCCGAATCGGATGCCAAATTTGCAGCCGAAAAAATCATCCGGAAGCTTTAGCATCAGCGCCAATGGCGGGCTTTTTCTTTGGGGATTGAACTGGCGAGGCGCGTGCGTCGACAGACGGATCGTGCCACCCTTGCGGTTGGACGATGAGGGGGCCCTCGGATGATCCTTCAATCACTGGCTGGACTGCCGGCGTTTCTGCTCTACTTCTGTACGGCCATTGTTGCCGTGGTCGCCTACCTCTTCGTCTACACCCGCGTCACGCCGCACGATGAATTCAAGCTGATCCGCGACAACGATCCGGCGGCCGCGATTGCGCTCGGCCTCAGCCTGCTCGGTTTCGTGCTGCCGGTGGTCAGCGCCATCGCCCACTCCGCCAATGTCGTGGATTGTCTGATCTGGAGCGCGATCGCGCTGATGGTTCAGATCGCCGTCTATTACATCGTCAAGATACCAGTGCCGAACCTGTCGGCGAAGATCGCGGCGGGCGAACTCGCCCCCGCGATCTGGCTCGGGCTCGCGTCGCTCTCCGCCGGCGCACTCAACGCCGCCTCGATGATCTATTGATCATGGACGGCAAGCCAAACAAGGAATTTGGCAAGGAGTTTGGCAAGGAGTTTGGGAAGCGCAAGCCGGTTGCGACCCAAACGACCGCGCCGGTGAAGCGCTCCCATCATGTGGCGCTGCTCCTGATGGGCACTTTCGCCGTTGGCGGTGGCGCCTATGCGCTTATGCCGGGCGAGAATTGCGCACCGAACCGGCCGGGAATGGCAGCGCCGTCAGGATTGCAAACCAGCGCCGAATGCCCGCCACGCGGATCTTCATCGGGTGGCGGTCACGGCTCATCGGGCGGGTCGTGGTCGCGCAGCAACTTCTTCGGCGGTGATTCCTCATCAAGCCATTCATCGTCTGGAACTTCGTCCGATTCCGGCGTGACACGCGGCGGAGTCGGTTCGTTCGCGCGTGCGTTCGGTGGACATTTTTCCGGCGGCTGACGGCGGGCGAGATTTCGCGCCGCACGAAGCTGTGAAATGACGGCTTTTACTTGCCTCGTTCCGGCGAGCGTGCCTGAATGACGGACACGAAAATCCATCCAAGAATCCAATTCGAAGGCCGCAACATGAAACGCTCGCGCCGTGTCGTCCTGACCATGATGGGTACTGCGGCGATCGGCGCGGTATCGACGGGCTTTGTGCGGCGAAGCGACTGCGGTCCCGGAAGCACGTCGCAACTAATCCGCGACCAGGACGGGCGGCTCATCGAGAGTTGCCGCGTCAGCTATGGCGGCTTCGGTGGCGCACCGCATCGTTTTCATGGTCATAGTTCTGGTCATGGCCATGCCCATGGCGGCGGCTAGCGCGACCGTCCCATGCGGCGCCTTCCCTGCCTCGAGCGCGACGATTGGCGCGATACCGCCGACAAGACCGGGTTTGATTTTCACACCATCGATGGCGAGCGCTATTGGGACGAGCGGGCCTGTTATGTCTTCACCCTGGAGGAAATCGAACTTCAGATCGAGGCACCGTCAGGTGAAATCGATGCGATGTGCCTCGAACTGGTCGGCCGCGCGATCGAAGATGAAAGCTATCTGCGCCGATTGAAGATACCGGAAGCATTTTGGCCGCTGATCTCCGAAAGCTGGTACCGCGACGAAGCCAGCCTCTATGGCAGGCTCGACCTCAGTTTCGACGGGCGCGGTCCGGCGAAACTGCTGGAGTATAACGCAGATACACCGACATCGATCTTCGAAGCGGCGGTGTTTCAGTGGACATGGCTCGAGCAGGCGATCGAGCGAGGTATCATCCCCTCGCATGCCGACCAATTCAATTCGATCCATGAGCGCCTGATCGACGCATGGAAAAAACTCGGCGAGGGAAGCCACGTTCATCTCACGGGAATGACCGAAAACACCGAGGATGCCGGCACGCTGGCCTATCTCGAAGACACCGCAAGACAGGCCGGCCTTGCGACCACCTTGATCGATATCGAGGATATCGGGCTGCGCGACGACGGCAGCTTCATCGATCTTGACGATCGTTCGATCGAACTGGCGTTCAAGCTCTATCCCTGGGAATGGATGTTTCACGATACGTTTGGCCAGCAGCTTGCAAAGGCGCCGACGCGCTGGATCGAGCCACCATGGAAGGCGATCCTGTCCAACAAGGGCGTGCTTCCGTTGCTGTGGGAGATGTTTCCGGAACACCCCAATTTGCTGCCCGCTTTTTTCGACGATGATCCGAAAGCTGCGGCGCTCGGCGCATCCTTCGTGCGAAAACCGCTTTATTCGCGCGAAGGCGCCAACATCGCGCTGATCAGCCAAGGCATTACCGTGGTGGAGCAACAGGGGCCGTATGGCGCCGAAGGCTTTATCCGCCAGGCGCTGGCACCGCTGCCGAACTTTTCGGGCCAATATCCGGTGCTTGGAAGCTGGCTGGTCGACCACACCCCGTGCGGTCTATCGATCCGCGAGGACGAGAATCCGATCACCGGCAATACGTCACGGTTTTTACCGCACGCGATCCTGTAAACCTGCCGGTAAAACCTGCTCTGCTCAGCGCACCGCCGAGGCAACCGCTTTCAACGCGTGCGGCATGACACCCGCGCGAGCCGGTCGGACGGCGTTCTGGCGGTAAAGCCCGCGTCGCTCCGGATGGGGCTTGAAGGAATCGGTCAGCCCGACCACCGTTTCCGCCGCGCCCAGCACGAGGAAGCCGTCGGGCTCGATCACTCTTGCAAGACGATCGAAGATGCCGACCTTGGTATCCTGGTCGAAATAGATCAGGACGTTTCGGCAGAAAATCACGTCGAACGTACCGAGATGAGAAAAGTCCTGCAGCAGATTGAGTTGCCGATGCTGGACCATGGCGCGGATATCGGCGTTAAGCTGCCATAGCTCCCCCACTTGGGTGAAATACTTGACCAGCATCTGAATCGGCAATCCGCGCTGAACCTCGAACTGGCTGAAGATACCGGCCCTGGACTTCTCGAGGACGCCTTGCGACAGATCGGTAGCAAGAATTTCAACCCGCCACCCCGCAAGCGCCGCGCCCATCTCCTTCAGGCACATCGCGATCGAATATGGCTCCTGTCCGGTGGAGGAAGCCGCACACCAGATTCGCAGGGAGCGACGGCTCGCACGCGCCTGCAAAAGCTCCGGGAGTATCGTCGCCCGCAGATGATCGAACGGAATCTTGTCGCGGAAGAAGAACGTCTCATTGGTGGTCATCGCCTCGACGACCTCCGATGTCAGCGCCTCGGCTCCGCTCTTCACTTTCTGGACGAGTTCGGCGATCCCGGGCAGCCCGGCCTTTCGCGCCAGCGGGATCAATCTGCTTTCAACCAGATATTGCTTGTCGGAAGACAGGTCCAGGCCGGAGCGCTCTTTGAGAAGCTTACGCAAAAATTCATAGTCGAACGGCGTCACGAACGATCTCCCGAAAACAATCGAACCAGTTTCGGCGCGATCTGGCCAAGCGGCAGCACGGCTGCGCAAATGCCCGCATTGGCAGCCGCACCGGGCATTCCCCACACCACGCTGGTGGCTTCGTCCTGGGCGATCACGCTGCCGCCGGCCGCGACAATCTCCTTGCCGCCGCGCATGCCGTCCGAGCCCATGCCCGTCAGCACGACAGCCAGAATGCCGCCCTGCCAGACGTCGATCGCGGAGGCGAACAACGGATCGACGGCGGGCTTGCAGAAATTGACCGGCGGACCATCATCGAGGGCGATCACTGCATCCACGCCATGGCGCACGACGCGCATATGACGGCCGCCCGGCGCGAGATAGATCCGGCCGGCCTTGACGATCTCGCCATCGACGGCTTCGTGCGCCGGCCGATGGCTCGTGCGTGCGAGATGCTCCGCCAGAATCGTCGTGAATGTCGGCGGCATATGTTGCGTGATGAGTACCGGAAAGCGATCGATCACGGGACCGATGTCGGCGACCAGCGCCATCAGCGCCTGTGGACCGCCCGTCGACGAACCGATCAACAGCGCGCGCGGCGCTTGCGTGCTGAAGGCGCGGCGCAGCAGTTGCGGATGCGCAACCGGGGCCAGCGACGGCCGGGGCAATGGATCGCGCGGCCGATCGAGGCCGGGAGCCAGCGGAGGACTCGCGGAAGCCGGGACAGCGCGGCGGACTTTGGCGCCGAGAGAGCGGATTTTCTGAATGAGATCGTGGCGAAAGGTTTCAGCGGCGGCGGCTTCGCGGGTGCTCTCGGGTTTTGGAATATAGTCTGACGCACCGAGCGAAAGCGCCTTGAAACTGATCTCCGCGTTGCGGCGGGTCAGGGTCGACGCCATGATGATGATGAGGTTGCGTTTCTTCGCCAGCAACAAGGGCAGCGCGGAAATACCATCGAGATCTGGCATTTCGATATCGAGCACGGCAACATCGGGATTGACGCGCTCGATCTGATTGACGGCGTCAAGGCCGGTGCGCAGCGACGCAGCGACAACCATGTCCGGCTCGGACGCGATCCAGCGCGAGATCAATCCTCTGATGACGACGGAGTCATCGACCACCATCACCCGCAGCGGCTCTTGCCGCGTCGAATTCGGGGGCGAAGTACTTGTCAACGCAACACTCATTACTCACCGGATACGGCTGAAGCGGCACTATGAAACGACAACGCCGAGGGCCGTTCAGCCGCCGGATCTAAGACGCGAGATCAGATAAGGCCGACTTCCTGGAACTTCGCCGTGACGATGTCCTTGTCGAACGGCTTCATGATATATTCGTTGGCGCCGGCATGAAGCGCACGCGCGATGTGCGCGACATCGTTTTCGGTGGTGCAGAACACCACCTTGGGCTGGTCGCCACCGGGCATCCGGCGCAGATTGCCGAGGAACTCGTAGCCGTCCATGACCGGCATGTTCCA
>JAQGKC010000071.1 GCA_028290305.1 Bradyrhizobium sp. | reverse complement strand
AACGCAAGATGTCTCCTTATTTTCGCGGCGTAACCTCGCCCACCACAGTCCTGTAGACGCGTTCGCACTTCGGACATTCGAAAGTTAGTAGATCGGCACCGTCAGAACCGGGTTCGATGCGGGCGAGCATCATGCGGCCCTGACACTTCGGGCAACTTGGCCGATCGATTGGAAGCAGGGACGGTTCGGTTATATGGGCTAAAGGCATGCGATGCTCCAACGATCAGGCGGGAGCGCAACACTCTCGACCACCGGAATACTAAGATCATACGCGCCAACAGGCCGCCAGTATGTTCACTTGTGTACTTAAAGGAATCGGCGCTTTCTCAAAAAATCAGGCCCTTGGATTGTGCAATGCAGTCACACGCCTACTCAGATCCGGGAGCGGCTGAAAACGCTTATTGGAACTGAAGATCAGTTATTCGTCGTTGAGATATCCGGCGACGCGGCGGGGTGGGTTGGGATCAATGACACTGGCAGCAAGTGGCTGGACGAAAATATCTGAGCTAAAACTTGCATGCTGTCTCCTAACGTCGCCCTGCCGCACCCGCCTGCACGCAATTTGCACGCAGACGGGTTTCACTCTTCGACGACGGTAATCCTCCGGCGTCCGGGGCCGTCGCAGTGCCAGCGGATCTCATCGGCGGTCATTCCAAGCACCATCAGTTGCGTCATCAAATCCTGGCGGCTTCCGCCGCGCGCGAATGCTTCGACGGCGCGGTCGTATTGGTCTTGTGAAGCGGAGTCGCGCAGAACGATGAAATGAGGATGGCGATTTCGGGCCGATGGAATATCGTCAGACATGAGCGCGTCCTCGCCGGCCGGTATTGGCCGCGAGTGCATACTAAGCGAACAATTCGTTTTTAAGTTGTTTGTCAACGCTCCCACGAGGCGGCGGGAGCGGGGTTGAGCCGTTCCGCCAGCGTGTAGGCTTCACCAAGATCCTTGGTGCGTCCTGACGTGAGAAAGAACGCGATATCTTCGGAGAGTTCCTCGAAACGAGGATTCTCCGCCGCGAACCTCGTGACGCTCTCATGCGTGGAATCCGATGTGCTCTGCCCCTGGTCCGGGGTCAGCCCAAGCACCTTGGCGGCAACTTCGCGCAGCGACATGCCGACGTTCTGACAAATGATCTCCAGACCCTTGACCGGATCGGCGCGGAGTTGGTTCTCCATATTGACATACTTGGAAAGGGCTTCCTTGACGGTGGTCTTACCCTTGGCCGCTATGTCGTGGAATTCCGCAAGCGACGCATCACGTTCGGCGGCGGCCTTGTATTTTGCGAAACCGGCCGTGAATTCCATCGCCATGCGCGAAACCTCGGCACGAATCGTCTCCGGTGCCGTATCCCATTCGGCCTTGGCATCGGCAGAGAAGCGCGCGGGCGGTGACGAGACGGTATAGCTTGGCTTGGATTTCGAAACGCCGTTGTCAGTGCCGTTACTCATGCGCAACGCGTCCTTGTCTGACGTGGTGGTGTCGGAGCCTCTCTCATCATTGCCTTGCCTTCGCATTGGAATGCCGATCGACCGCAGCGTTCCCAAGAAGTGCTGCCACCACTGAAGTAAGGCTCCCGGCGGTGTGCGCCTGCGCTACATGGTCTTGACGGGAGTTAATCGCATCGATGATGGCCATCAGCCGGGCGTCTCGGGCCGAACCCTGCTCCGTCAACGCGCGTGCCACTTCTCCATAGCGACGGGTCGGGTCGGACTTCAAAAGGGCATTGGCAACGCTTTGAACGCCTTTTTTGCCTACAGTCGCCAGCATGCCGGTCAGGGTTGAATTGGGGTTGAAAAGCGGAGTATCCGAAGAGGGATCCGGCCGCATTTCCTTTTGTGCGGCGGTCCGCTGCGCCGTCTGGCTGTTCTCGACGACCTTGTTGTAGGTATCGCGAAACTTCAGATTGCGGTCGACCGAATTGACCAATTCGTCGGCGGCGGACTGCCCGTGAACCGTGGCAAGCTTTGCCGTGTTCCATCCGCCTTCGCCTTGCAGTTCGCCGCGGAGCGCCTGCAGGTCATTGGCTTTCGTGCCGAGAATGCGATCCACATTGGCGCGTGAGCCCTTGGCGAATGCGATCTTTTCGCCCTGTGCGAGCGGGTCAAAGGCAGCGGCGAAACGATCGGGCGAAGCAATTGTTTTGCCGGCACCGAGGTACTGTGTGCCGAGATCAACGGCCGTCGCGCGCTTGGCCAAAGCCGCTGAAACTCGGTTAGCATTGGCATAACCGGGCACCTGCATCTCAAGCGCGTCATTGATGGCGTGACGTACCTGTTTCAGCGAGCCTTGTTGGTTATTCAGCGCTCCAGGCTGTACGCCGAGGCCGGGCTTGTCATGCTCAACCACATTGTCAATTTCCATCTTGACCTTGTGCAGAATGCCCGCGTCATCGTGACTCGATGGGACGTCCTGCCAGCGCTCATTGCCGAGCCGGTCGTATTGGGGGAAACCTTGCGCGTCCAGAAGCGGTTGCTTTTCCGTCTTGGTCAGCATTTCCTGCAACTTGGAAAGCGCCTTGTGCTCCATGCTGCCGACGGGCGTCTGGTCGATCCGGTCAATCAATTCGGTCATGATTGGCGCGATCTTGACCGACGGGGCGTTGTTGAGCGCGGCCGGGTAGTTGACCGAATCCACGGCGGACCGATGTGCAAGAATGTTGTCCGTCGCGGTCTGTGCGTCGTCGAGTTTTCCCACGGGACCGAGCGCGCGATCGACGTCGCCCATGACGCGAGCGTTCGTGCCTTCGTTGCGCGTCGTTAGCGCGCCTTGGAGAACTGAGCGACCCTCATCCGAATTCAGGGATGCACCCTGCGCCTTGCCTAACAGCGCCGGGCCGGCGTCTGCGAGCATCGCATCCGGACCAAGCTCCGCGAGCCGCGCTTGCACGGCAGCGGGACCGTCGGCAGTGACGCCGCGAACCAATTGATTGCCCGCTCCGCGCGACATGCCGTCGACACGCCCACCGATGAGATTGGCGGCCTTTTCGAACCCGGCACCGACGATCTTGGAGGCACCGGGCAGCATAATGCCGAAGGCCCCGCCGGCCGCGCCACCGAACGCGGCATCTTTGCCGACTTGTGGCAGATCGGTCCAATCCTTGGAGCCAAGCACGCCTTGGACCGCGCCGACCCCGCCGCCAGTACCCGCACCGATCAATGTCTTAGCACCGAGCGAGGCACCCTTGGCTGCAGCTCCGACCACCGCAAGGGGCGCAACCACGCCGCCAACGCCTTCAAGCACAGGCGACACAATTGGATGCGCGTTTCGGAAGTCTTCTGTGTCGCCTTGTTCGTTTTTGAGATGTTGACCGTAGCCACCGCCGCTCAGGACCGAATCGACAACGGCGCGCGCGCGATCGCCGAGCCCGAGAAACGCGCCATTTTCCAGAGAGCGCGTCGGGGCGTGTATTGCCTCACGGATCGTTTGCAGCGTGCTCGGCGCTTCCGCTGCGCGCGCGGCGGCGGCTTGCGCTGGAGCCTCTGACGCTTTCGAACCGCCCAACATCTTACCAAGCGCATCGACCGCGGCATGCTCGTCCGGAGCATCAACGTGGTAAGTGCCGCCATCCGGTGCGGTGAGTTCGAAGATTGCCATCGCTATCATGCCTTTAGTTGCACGTTATTTAGAACGCCAGCTGTGAGGCAATATAATTGCACGCGAACGCCCCGCCGGTAGTTATGCCGACGCCGCGCAGCGCGAAGCCAGTTGTAGTCGTCGCGTCAACAGAAGCCGAAATGCCTCCGCTCGAACCTACGGCAAAAGGTGATACGACAACCTTCGGCACTGACGTAAACGGCTTTGCGAAGGTCACCGCCAGGGTGCCCGTGAACAGCGAACCGAGTGCGGTGCTTACAGTGACGTTTCCCGTCACGCCTGTTTGCGTGTCCTGGTTGCCAAGCGTGCTGCTGTTGTTCTGGATGACGTTGGTGGCGGACGTAGACCCGTTGTTTACGTTAGAGCTGTATCCGTTCAGGATATTATTCGCGAACCGGACAAGCGTAGCGCCGCTGTTGATCAGTATCCCAGTTTGCGCCGTACCGGACGCCGTCAGCGTGTTGCCGTTGATGTTGACGTTCGTCGCTGTTGCCACGATGTTAAACGCGAAGGTGCCAGTTCCCACACTGATGATCTTGTTGTTGTTTATCGTGGTGTCAGCGCCTTGGATGACAAAGACGGGAACCGTTGAAGCGCCTGACAGATAAGTGTTTCTTACTCTTAGACCGCTTTGACCTGTGCCGGTACTGATCGCGTTACCGGCGCCTGTCAGAACTTCAATTACACCGCCGCCATCGAACTCTAAATTAGCGCCAGTGTTGTTGATCGCGTTGACGCCATCCAACCCGTTCGTCGAAATCTCAGGCTGCGTAAAATAAACGTCGCTGATGGTGCTTCCGGGTTCAAACAACACACCATAGCTTGTATTGTTTGCGGAGGTCAGGCGCGTCGTGAAGATGCCGATGCCAGTTCCACCGATCCCTACGCCGGTAGTGTTGCTGTTGAACTGGCTATAGTAGATTTCAATTTCGCTCTGAGCATTTGTCGTACCGTCGAGATAAAGGCCATAGGTGTTATTGTTACTTGCGTAGCACTGCGTGAGCGTGTTGCCGGGGGCCGTGTTCCAGAATCCGTACTTATGACCATTCGAGACAACGTTTCGAACCTCGATGCCCTGAATGGGTCCGATCTTGAGACCCGCGCCAGTTCGCGAAGCAGCCGCGACCGAACTCGTAATAAGCAGGTCACGCGCGCCACCGCCATTTGCAGAGAACGTCAAAATATTGTCAGCGGCACCAGTCGATCGCAGCTCAGTAGCCCCAGCACCCGTAGGAGCGCCGACGTATCCCATTCCCTGACCCTGAACGATCACGGGCTTGGTGACCGCGAACACTCCAAGACAGATACCAGGAGGCATTATCAGCGTCCCACCGGACGCCGGGAAAGCCGCCATGGCCGCATTGAATGCAGTGGTGTTTACCGTAGTGCCATCACCAACAACGCCGAACGTGCTGGCGTACAGTGTGCCGATTGGAATCACGACAGAACTGGCCGCGAGAGCACGAACGCCTGCGGATCCGTCAATGAGGAAAATATCTCCTGCGGCGACAGCAGAGGCCGCGGGCATGTCTTTCGGTCGAAGGGCGGCCATTTAGTTGATCCTTTTGATCTTGATGTTGCCGATGTTCGTTTCATGCCCGACCGCAAGCGCAGCATTGGTCCCTTGTCCAGCTTGCTGGAATTCGGGCAAGGCGTAGCTCTGCGTCAAATCCTGGCCCGTAGTGGGGTCTTGGATGTGATGCGCCTTATCGTATTCCGTAATGATGCCCTGTACGGTGACCGGATCGATCTTCTTACCCGTCGAAATCGCTTGCGCGGTCGCATCGCGGATCGAATTGCCCACGGCGATATTGCGCTGCTCGATCTGGCCCTGAATGCCGAGTAGCCTCTGGTTGCCGGTGACCGTCATGTCGAGACCGGGGTTTGCCTTGAGGAAGTTCGACATTTCGAAGTTCGTCACACGGCTTCCGACTGCATTCTTTGCCTGCGCGCCCGCCATCGAGCGGTTGAACTTGGTCAAGAATTCCTTGTCGCTCAGATCCGATTCATTGAACGGCTTCTCGATACCGAGCGCGGCTGCGCCTGCGTTGATGCTCTTTTGCAGTTCAAGGCGCTGTGCCGGCGCAAGGCCGCCTGTGGTGCCACCATTTTTCTGGATGGCGTCGACCGCGCCCTGCATTGCAGCGACGTCGCGGGCGCGCGTCTGCGCGTCTTCCACGCCGTTGGCCAGGGACGCGTGGGCCTTGCCGAGACCTTCGGCCAACTGCTTGTCGTAAGTCTGGCTTGTACCCATGTCGATGTTGTTTTGGCTGTTGAGCTGCGCTGCGCCGGCTTTCGTTCTTTCGAGTTGCTGCCTCACGAAATCCGGATGCGTCTGCCCGTATTCGAAGTCCTTTTGGGCGGGCGTCGACTTCTCGCCCTGTAGCGCAACGGTGCGCTGCCCGGTGAGCTTGTTCACATCCCAAACGTTGCCGTCCTTATCCGTCTCTTGGGTATGGACATCCTTCGGCGTCATCTGCTGCGCCAGAACCAATCCCGCAATCTTCTTGGTGGCATCGTTGGAGTACGGCGAAGTGAGTGCCTGCATAACGGCGGGGCTCACATTGCCGAGCGCGCCTGACACCTTGGCCACGGCGGCGGGAGCCGCAGACTGGCCCGGTATGGCATAACCTTGCGTCGGCGCTGCATTGGCCGGCAGCGCGCCGAGGTCTCCCTGAGCGGCTGCTACCGTCGCAACGCCCGGCGTCACCGGCCCGGCAGATGCGACTTGAACTGGCTTGCCAGGCGCGTCATCTGGCGAATTGAAGACGTGTCCGCCAATGGTCACGCTCTCGCCACCGGCCCACGCGGGCGCCGCGCGACCCATCGCAGCCTGACCGGCCGGCGAATAAAAATGCGTCATGCCTTCTGTGGGGTCATCAGGAGCTTTGCCACCTTCGCCATAGGCCGACGCAATAGCAGCATTGGCCGCCGCCACTTGCTGCGGGTCCGCCGACGCCGCTGCCATGCGGGCGCGTCCTTCCGGCGTGTTCCACGGCTCGAACTGGTTCGGAGCGGTGACCACTGCAGACGGTGTATCGCCACCATATCCACCATCGACGGCTCGAGTCCGAATGACGGACGCAACGGCGTTCTTACCAATCTGCGGTTCGTTCCCGGCTTCGCCCAAGATGGTCGCGATCATCCGCGTGCGATCTTGGCCTGACGGCGGATCCATCGGGGAGGGCTCGTCGTTAGAGTAAATTTTGCCAGTGGTGTCGGCTGCTGGAGCGGCCGCAACGAGCGCGGGTGCCGCAGCCAGAGCGGCCGGGCCGGAACCTGCGCCACCCTGACCAAGCAGCGCCGCAATCATCGCTTTGTTGCTGTCGGCGTTAGCCTGCTCCGCCTGATTGGCGTCACGAGCCTGCAGGCCGCCAACAATCCCTTTCGCCGCACGCGCGACGCCCTGCCACACTGAACGAATAGGTGAATAATCACTCGCCTCCTGCATCATCGCATCGGCAACCTTGCGTCGCGCAGCAACCTGGTCTGGCGTCAATTGAGCGCCGTTTGCGCCCCATTGAAACGCAGGGGCCGGGGTCGTCGTGTCGTCTTGCTGAAGCGCCATTTATAGAACCTTCCTTGGTCGTCTTGCGTTTTTCGCCGACATCAGGCGATCTCCCCGGCTGATCTGGCGATCAGTTTTTCGAGGTCGCTCTGCCGGAGCGCGAATGTTCGCGAATTGAGCCGACAGACAGGAATTTCAAATCTCGCAGCCGCAGCCAAGACCGTTCGGCTTTGCGCAAACCCGAGCCGGCGGCGAACCTCGGGCATGTGGACGAGCTGCACCGTGGTATCCGTAGCGTCCATAAAGGCTCCTTATGGCGCGTCCAACCTGATGAAGGTCGGACGCTGCCGAAGGTGAGGTCAGTGTCAGAAGTGGGAAAAAGACGGGTTTGAGCCGCCTGGGTCTTCGGGATCGCCCTATAGAGGGCCGTTCGTTCTGACGCAGGGTTTGAGCCCGCTCGGCTGCCTAGGTTGCTTCGGGACGACTCGAGACCGTCCCGCGGTGCACGCCATGCGCGCTAAGTGCCGTAACGTCAGCATTGCCACCGGAGACTTAAAGATCCGTTGCAACTCGCCGTATCGTGCCGCTTCACGCCGCACAGCACTGACGTGACCTTCTTTGCGCGAAAGCGCTTCAGCGCGCATCACGGCAGCGTTGGGATTAAAACATTCTGTCGGCTCGCCGGCCGCCGCGCCGTCGTCGCCAGCAACGAACGGCAGCGCGACGTAATACGTCACTTCGGCCACAGTTCTCTCTCTCCTGCTCAATAGGCAAACCTACTGCGGATTAAATGGTTTTACATTTTGGAGAACGCCGGCAATGACTTGCTTTGCAGCATCGCGAGCCTCCTTCGCGGTTTCAGGCGCAACTCCTGGCAGATTGTAATCGTCGGCTAAATCTAACAGCGCCTTTTTAACGTCGGTTCGAAACCCGTCCGGATCTTCCATCATATCAGCAATGAGACTGAACAACGTCATCAACATAAAATTGTTGGCCATATCCACGCCAAGTTGCTGCCCGGCTGCACTCATGTGAACTCTTCCCCTTCAATGCTCCATCAGCCGTTGTAAGGCTTGAATCTTCCGCGCGCGTAGGCGTGCGAAACCGCCTGCATCAACTCGCAGACTTCCGATTCCAGAAACTCATTCGCGACGATCATCGCTTTGAGCGCGGTGCGAACATCACCGCCGCACGCCACAATTGCTTGGTCCGCCGCCGCTTCCAGCCGGTCAGCGTTGCCCTGTGGATCTGGCGCGGCGGCTCTGCGGCATTGCCGGTTCCGAGTTGACTGGACGTGCAGAATGTTCTCATTTTGTTCTCATGGAGTCAACCCGGCAAAAGCGTCGTTTTCCAGCACCATGGCGGGTCGAACAGGCAGGCGCCGACTGCTACGAAGTCCGGGACGCCAACGGCTTCCGGCTCGTTTCTGTTTACTATCGTGACGACCTGCAAAAATGGTCGTTCGGCCACGATCACCTGACTTCCGATGAGGCGCGACGCATCGCGAAAGCCATCGCTCGCCTGCCAGAGTTCCTGAAGGTCGAATCGGAATTTGCGGCGCGGCGCACGAAAGGTCACGGGCGCTTTTGGAAGTCGTCGCATCCCTATCAGGTCGCCCTGACCAATACCTACGTCAATGAGAACTACCATGAGATGGTCGCTTGTTGTCGCTACAACAATGTGCCGTTTGATCCGACCGGCGAGATTCTGGACTACATGGGGATTCGCTGGCGCACCTATCAATTCGCGCGCCAGTTCGACGCAATCAGGTTTTGGGATAAGTTCGACGGCCGTTGGATGATCGACAACGAATTTCATTTTCCAGAACGGCCAAAGGGTTTGCCGTCGATGGAGCCGCTTAAGAACTGGCCTAAGTTCGACCCGCGAAAAGCGAGGGGATAAGCCGGTTGCGCTCTCACAGAGAATCAGGACGCGATCGAGCTTTCGCGCTCTTGCCGTTCAACGCTAATTGCGAATAGGATTCTCAAAGGCCGGAGTCGTTACGGTACAACGTGTCACTGATCTTCTTTCCTCACACCCTGGTGATCCTCCCTGTGGCAATGACGGCCGCCTATCTTGAAAGCCTCAATCCGGAACAGCGACGCGCCGTCGAGCATGGCGCAACGGAACCGGGTCCATGTGCGCCACTGCTGGTGATCGCCGGCGCCGGATCGGGCAAGACGAACACCCTGGCCCATCGCGTAGCCCATCTGATCGTCAATGGCGCCGATCCGCGCCGCATTCTGCTGATGACTTTCTCCCGCCGCGCGGCATCCGAGATGACAAAGCGTGTCGAACGGATCGCGCGCAAGGTGATGGGAGACAATGCCGGCATCATGACCGACGGCTTGGTCTGGTCCGGAACGTTTCATGGCATCGGAGCGCGCCTGCTCCGTGATTACTCGGATCAGATCGGCCTTGATCCCGCATTTACGATTCACGACCGTGAAGATTCCGCCGATCTGATGAATTTGATCCGCCATGAAAAGGGATACTCCAAGACGGAAAGCCGGTTTCCGACCAAGGGTACGTGCCTCTCGATCTATTCGCGCTGCGTAAACGCCGAGACGGAAATCGAGCAGGTCTTGGGAGCATCTTTCCCGTGGTGCTCCGGATGGGCTGCCGAACTGAGGGAATTGTTCGCGGCCTACGTTGAAGCCAAGCAGAAGCAAAACGTGCTCGATTACGACGACCTGCTTCTGTATTGGGCGCAGACCATGAGCGACCGAGCCCTGGCCGATGACATCGGTGGCCGCTTCGACCATGTGCTCGTCGACGAGTATCAGGACACCAACCGACTGCAGTCATCGATCCTTCTGGCATTGAAGCCCGGCGGGCACGGGCTCACCGTGGTCGGCGACGACGCCCAGTCGATCTATTCTTTTCGTGCAGCGACCGTACGCAACATCCTCGATTTCCCGAGCCAATTCTCGCCGCCGGCTCACATCATCACCCTGGACCGCAACTACCGCTCGACGCAAACCATCCTCGCTGCGGCCAACGGTGTGATCGGTCTTGCGAGGGAACGCTTCACCAAGAACCTCTGGACCGAACGGACATCGGGCGCAAAGCCGCAACTGGTCACGGTGCGCGACGAGAACGACCAGGCCCGCTGCATCGTCGAGCGCATTCTCGAAAACCGCGAATCCGGCACCCTCCTGAAGCAGCAGGCGGTATTGTTCCGGACGTCGAGCCACAGCGGACCTCTCGAAATCGAACTGACCCGTCGCAACATCCCGTTCGTGAAATTCGGCGGCCTCAAATTTCTCGACGCCTCGCACATCAAGGACATGCTGGCGCTAATTCGGTTCGTTGAAAACCCTCGTGACCGCGTTGCCGGCTTCCGGCTATTGCATCTTCTACCCGGCGTTGGACCTGCTTCCGCGCAGCGGGTGCTCGATCACATGTCGGAAGCCGCGGATCCCATCGCAGCACTTTGCAACGTTCCGTCCCCTCCCCGGGCCGGCGAGGATTGGAAGGCCTTCGTTCGGACCATCGGAGATCTGCGCTATTCGGAATGGCCGGTCGACCTCGAACGCGCGCGGCTCTGGTACGAGCCGCATCTCGACCGTATCCACGAGGACGCTGAGACCCGGCGTGCCGACCTGATCCAACTTGAGCAGATCGCCAGCGGCTACCCGTCGCGCGAACGGTTCCTTACCGAACTCACGCTGGATCCGCCGGATGCCACCAGCGACCAGTCCGGCGTGCCGCTGCTCGACGAGGACTACCTTATCTTGTCTACGATCCATTCCGCCAAGGGTCAGGAGTGGAAATCGGTTTTCGTACTCAATGTCGTCGACGGCTGCATGCCCTCGGACCTGGGCGCGGGCACCTCCGCCGAGATCGAGGAAGAACGCCGCCTGCTTTATGTAGCGATGACACGCGCCAGGGACGATCTGCATCTGATCGTGCCACAACGCTTCTTTACACATGGCCAACGTGCGCAGGGGGACCGGCATGTCTATGCGTCAAGGACGCGTTTCATTCCGGACCGCCTCCTTGGCCTCTTCGAAAAGACTTCCTGGCCGCTTGTAACCTCCGGCATAGCTGCGCGCGCCGCGAGCGCGGGTCCCCGTATCGACGTCGGCGCCCGAATGCGGGGGATGTGGCGCTAATACGGAGATAGTCGAATGTGCAATCTTTACTCGATCACCACCAACCAAGAGGCAATTATCCGCCTGTTCAGAGTCCTAAACCGGTATGTGGGCAATCTTCCGCCGATGCCTGGCGTCTTTCCAGACTATCCAGCGCCCGTAGTGCGCAATGTCGGCGCCGAGCGCGAGCTGATCATGTTGCGCTGGGGAATGCCGCCTCCTCCGCGTGCCGGCGGATTCCCGGTCACGAACATCCGCAACACCTCATCTCCACACTGGCGGGCCTGGTTGAAGCCGGATAACCGCTGCCTGGTGCCGGTCAACAGTTTCGCGGAATACGCGCCGGAGCCAAACCCTGAAACCAAGAAAAAGGACGTCGTCTGGTTCGCCCTCAACGACGATCGGCCGCTGTTCGCCTTTGCGGGCATCTGGACCGAGTTTCGAGGCGACCGCGGGACGAAGTCCAAGCCGGTCCCCGGCCCTCACCTGGTCTACGGCTTCCTGACGACGGCGCCGAACGCGATCGTTGAACCGATACACCCCAAGGCAATGCCGGTGATGCTGACCACCGACGAAGAGCGCGATGTCTGGATGCGTGCGCCGTGGGATGAGGCCAAGGCCTTGCAGCGACCACTGCCCGATGATGCACTCAGAATCGTCGCGCGGGGCGCCGACAAGGAAGATCAGGCGTCGGCGGCATGATGCGTTGGGGCAAGCTTCTAATCCGAGCAGCGATACTTGCGGCGCTGTCTCTGCCGCCGATACCAAACGCATTCGCTGATGATCTTACGGGGCAGGCCAGCATCATCGACGGCGACACGCTGGAAATTCAGGGGACGCGCATTCGCCTTTGGGGAGTCGATGCGCCGGAAAGCAGCCAGCTTTGTCGGGGTGAGGACAGCTTGCAGTATCGATGCGGTGCCAAAGCTGCCAACGATCTAGATGCGTTCATAGCGGGACGGCCGGTGAGCTGCCTTCCGATCTCGCTGGACCGCTACGGCCGCACAGTGGCTACATGCTTGGTCGCTGGCGCCGATCTCGGGGATTGGCTCGTGCGCAACGGTCTCGCCTTGGACTGGCCGCAATATTCAAAACGAAAGTACGATGCTGCGCAGCGTGAAGCCGAGCATGACGGCCGCGGAATATGGGCAGGCAGCTATGTTGAACCGTGGTCATATCGGGTGTGCATCAGGTCGAGCGGTCGCCCGGCCGATTGTTCGGATGACGCGAGCGCGCATCCCTGACGATCACCATGCCGGAAGCAGGACAGGCGAGGCGCTGGACGTTGGCGATCCTCTTTCGCCCCCTGCGTTTTGCCGTTGGGGCACCTGTCAGGCTACGTTCCGAAGGGCGCGCGCCCATCTCACAGGAAGCCAGTCCACTTTGTAGCAGACCGCGAAGACAAATTCACCCCCTTTTGCATTTTGGATGGCGTCCTCAAGATCGTCGCCCAAATTGTGAGGAACTATTTTCACAACAGTGGATGGAATGGCGGCGAACACGCACGGGGAGTGGTGCCATGCATCTTCATACATATCGGGACGAAAGCCGCTCCAGACACTTCGACTTGATCAGCGGAGGCGAGCACCCAAGGTCGATCGATCTGGTCGTGGCGATGACTTCGGACATATTGGTGATAAGTTTCGCCTGTGCCCTCGTCTCCTTGCGGCGAACCGATCAGACCAGGAGGCCGCCACCGTCGATCACCAGAGTCTGGCCGGTCACGAAGGTCTGTCGCATTAGGTAGAGATAGCCCTCGGCAACCTCCTGCGCGTCGGCGACATGCCCCACAGGTAGGCGTCGAGCTTCGGAAGCATATAGCGATTCGCGCGCTTCATCCGGCATCTCACGCCAAAGCGGTGTCTTGACGACACCTGGCGAGACGATGTTGACGCGTACCGGCGCCAGTTCTACCGCCAAGGCTCGTGTCAGCCCCTCCATCGCCCCGCAGATACTTGCCGCGACAGACCACCCCGGTCCTGGCCTCGCCCCCGCAACGCCGGATGTGAACACGATCGAGCCGCCCGTCCGGATCTGGCGGTGCCCCCATCGGGCCGCCATGAACGCGCCCCAATAGCGCAGCTCGAAGAAGTGACGGGCGCTCGCAATGTCCCCTTCCGCCAAGGGCGAGAGCTTCAGCGATTCCCCGGCGGTGTAGACAAGATGGTCAAGAGGCCCGACAGCGTCAAAGAAAGCCTCGATGGCGGTGGCGTTCGACAGGTCGAGCACGTGTCCTTCCGCGCTGGCAGGAAGCATCGTGAGCGCTCGCTTGACCCGTGCGTCGTCGCTGGACGCAACCAGCACCTGGGCGCCATCCGTTGCCGCAGCTTCCGCGACCGCCAGGCCGATACCCGATGTTCCTCCAAGAACGATGATCCGTTTGTCCTTCAAAGTCATGGTAGCCTCCTTTTGCGAGGGGCTCATTTTCCATTGTGCCCGCCTTTGATACAAACGCATCCGAGTCCATACAAAGATGACTCGGAGTCACTATCAATGTTCGATGCGCGGTTGCTCGCCGGTGTCAGTGTGATGATAGCCGTGGTCGAAGCCGGCAGCTTCGTTCGGGCGGCCGACGCGCTCGGCCTGACTCCGTCCGGCGTCAGCCGGGCCATCGCGCGGCTGGAGACGCGGATCGGCATAAGGCTATTCGATCGCAACCCACGCGCCGTAGTCCTCACTGAGGAGGGCCGGCGTTTCCATGCCCAAGTGGCACCGCTGCTGACCGGGATAGAAGAGGCGGCAGAAGAAGCGGCCGGTGCGAGTGCTGTGGTTCGGGGCCGTCTCAAGCTCAACCTCGATCCGTGGTTCGCCCGCATCGTTCTGGCACCTCGCCTGCCTGAGCTGACAACCCGCTATCCCCAGCTCTCATTGGAGCTTCTGGTCAGCAATCATCGCGAAGATATGATGGCCGGCGGCGTTGACCTCGCGCTGCGCTTCGGGCCGCCCCACCCGTCAGCGCTGATCGCGCGAAAGATTCTCGAAACGCGCATCATAACCTGTGCGTCTCCGAGCTATCTCGCGCGCCGGGGGACACCCAAAGTCCCGCAAGACATCGCAAATCACGAGGCGCTGCTGTTCCGAGACCCGCAATCCGGGCGGCCCTTCAGCTGGGAGTTTCATCGGCGGAAAAACGTCGTCGAGATTCCCGTCGACGGGCGCGTCGTGATGGACGATCCCTCGGCGGCGTTGGCAGCCTGCGAAGCCGGGCAGGGTTTATTTCAGAGCTTCGAACTCGGCCTGGCCCAGTGGCTCGCGAGCGGGAAGCTCGTGCAGGTCCTGCCCGAATGGTCGGACGAGCGTTTCCCCTTGTATGCCTATTATCCCTCGCGCCGGCAGGCGCCCGCCAAGCTACGCGCCTTTCTCGAATTCATTCACCTCATCGCCGCGAACGTTAAAGTCTGATTTGCTCCCATTGGTAGCCGTTCATCGGCAATGATCGGATGGTCTCCCTGGGCGGATCTCTGCCGATCCGAATTCTGAAGCAACTGACCGCTATCCACCCTTCTCGGACGATGCTTCGCTGCAATGCGTGCAGGTCTGGATGTCCGCTTTCAAGGAAGCGTGACGGCTCGCTGAAGGGCGACTAAGGGTCAATCGCGTCATTTTGAATGGGCGCCGATCACTTCCGGTCTTCCCCGGTTAGCCGACAATTTCAGAACCGGCCGGCACTTTGCATTTGTGCCATTGTCGGAAGTCGCCGCTCAGCCAACCACCTCGTCGGCCTCTACGACAAGATCTGGCAGGCCTTCGCGGTACTGCTGCCCGTAAAAACCGTCGGCTTGATGGGCGACGGGCCCACCTACGAATCTGTCGTGGGCCTGCGCGCGGTGAACTCGAGCGACGGCTTGACCGCTGACTTCTACCGGTTCGACATGAATTTCCTCGGCTCTACCGCGCCCCGCATGACGCCACCAACGCTGCTTGCGAACTCCGTACCGTCAAATGATCCCAGGTTTTGGCGTGCCCTGATTTCTTTGACAATACGTTGCTGCGCCGCTTTTCTTGCACCATCATCGCGAAGCCCTTCGGCACGTGGGCTAGTTTTCATTGCTCGTTGCCAAAGTTCATCGATGGCTTTTTGGCAGCATGACATGTCGGCCGATGCCGTCGAGATATCGGCGACTTGCTTGGCATCCAGGCCGGAGGTCAGCGGCGCCGGGCTTGCGATCTCCGTACCGTCAAATGATCTCGGGTTTCGGCGTGCCGTGATTTCTTTGACAATACGTTGTTGCGCCGCTTTCCTTGCACCATCATCGCGACGCCCTTCGATTGGCCACATATCCTGAAGTAGCGCGGGGCCGCGACGGCCGGCGGTCTGTATGTTCAAATTGTCGCTGACGGGCGCCCCCGTCGCGTGGGTCAGGTGTGGAGGTTTGTCGGTCATGGGACGGTCCTTCGGTCGGGAGCTGCCGAGAGCGCGCAGATCGGCCTGACAGCGCAGTTTTGCGGGGGGATTGATCAGCCGCGCCACGCGGAGTTGCGGATCACGCTGCAGAAGTTGCCGCGATGGAAGTGGGGCTCCTTGTCGGCGATCACGTCGGCCTTGACGTTGCCGAAGGTCGTCTCGGGCTTGTGCTTGATGCGTAGAACGCCTGGATGATGCCTTCCTTGAAGTGCTCGGTGCGCGGATGGGCGCGCACCACGGCCTCGCGCTCGGCGTCGCTGTATTCGGGATAGGTCAGGCCGAGCACGTCCATTTCCACGCCGGCTGTCACCAGCGCCACCACGGGATGCATGTGCTGCGGAATGCCGGGCGTGGTGTGGAGCGCGATCGCGGTCCAGACGGTGTCAATGTCGGCCTGGGAAATCCCGTGGCCGCGGAGAAAGTGGCGGGCCGCATTGGCGCCGTCGACCTCGAACCGCTCGTCGGCGCTGCTGTGCTGACGCGCGAGCCCCATGTCATGGAACATGGCGCCTGCGTAGAGAAGCTCCCTGTCGAAGCTTAGGCCGCGGTGTTTGCCAGCAAGAGCGCCGACGTAATAGACGCGGCTGGAATGATGGAAAAGTAAAGGCGGTTCCGTATCGCGCACCAGCTCGGTGATTTCACGCGCGAGCTTGCTGTCGGGAATGCTCACGCCGTGGATGGGCCGGCTCAGGACTTGAAGGGATGGGCTCATGACTTGCTCCGGCTTTTGTGCTGGCCAATACCGTAAAACTGGGCTAGCTTGTCCGCAAATGGCGTATTACAGCATATTCTGACAAAAACGCGCTGGAACGGACGTAGGTATGTGAATGAAAGCAAGAGCGGTCGCGATCGTGGCGCTTCCAGGCGTGCAATTACTCGACGTCTCGGGGCCGCTTGACGTGTTCGCCGAGGCCAACGCGCAGAGCGAGAACGCCCCCTATGCCTTGCAGGTGATCGCGGGCGAGCCGGGACCGATCCGTAGCTCGTCCGGGGTGCGGCTGATGCCCGATCGGGTCATTGGCATCGACGCGGACGTAGAACTGGATACCCTGCTGATTGCGGGGTGCCCGAACGCGGTCGACGTCCCGGCCGATGATAAAGTCCTCGATTGGCTGCGAGAGAAAGCACCGGCGGCGCGCCGGTTCGGCTCAGTCTGCAGCGGGGCGTTCTTCCTGGCTGCGGCGGGCCTGCTCGACGGGCGCCGCGTAACGACACATTGGGCGGTCGCCGAGCAACTGGCGGTTCGCTATCCCACCGTCAGTGTGGATGAGGACGCGATCCATGTCAGCGACGGACCGCTGCGCACCGCGGCCGGCGTAACAGCCGGGCTGGATCTGGCGCTCGCGCTGGTCGAGGAGGATCTCGGACACGAGATCGCGATGCGGGTCGCCGGGCAGCTCGTGATGTTCTTCAAGCGTCCCGGCGGACAGATGCAGTTCAGCCGCAAGGGCGAAGCGGTTCCGGCGGGTCGAGCGGCGCTGCAGGAGCTGCAACGGTGGGTGGCTGCGAATCCGGCGCTCGATCACAGCGTCGCCAATCTCGCGAAGCGCATGGACCTGAGCCCGCGCCACTTCGCACGTCTGTTTCGAAGCGAGGTGGGGATCACGCCTGCGACTTGGGTCGAGGAGGCGCGCGTGAACGCCGCCCGGCGGTTGCTAGAGGTCGGCCACGAAACGCCGAAGCAAGTCGCCGGGCACTGCGGCTTTGCCGATGCGGACACGCTGCGGCGCGCCTTTGCGCGGCATGTCGGCGTGACGCCTGCCGAATACCGCAAGCGGTTCGCGAGGATCGCCGCCTGATCGGCGACGGTCCGCCTTAGCGGGCATGTCCTCAACCTTGCCGCTAACTATATCCGTTCGAAATAGCATTCCTCAGTCGGCACTTCGCTTTTGTGCCACAACGGACATCCGGTCACTGCATCGGCAACGACATCATCATGCCGCTTGAGTAGCGGGTGTATCAAGACTAACTACATCGATCCCATCGGCACGTCCGCGAATTGGAAGCCGCCCCAGATCGCGAACCTTCACCGGCAGGGCGGACCGAAACTGCTCCATCGCCGCGCGGGATGCGAGAAAGCCACCCTCAACGCCACGACGGAGTTCCTCAAGCCGCGCAGCCGTGTTCATGACATCGCCGTTGAAAACGATGGCACGTTTGACGTCGCCAATTTCGCCGACAATGACCGGTCCGAAATGCAGACCTCCGCGAATGCGGGGACGGGCTCCGAACTCCCGTTCCAATTGGAGCGATGCGCGTGATAGCTCATCGCGCATTGCCACAAAGCAGCGCAACGGGCGGCAGCGCGACCGCGCCGCTACGCTCGGGCCAAGTCACGATCACCTCATCGCCGACATAATTCAGAACTTCGCCACGATAGTCCACGACCGAAAGTGCGAGTAGCCGAAAGGTGTGATCGAGAAGACGATGAATTCCGAGGCCGCCGAGTCGCTCGGCCAGCCCCGTCGATCCCGCGATATCGACGAACAGCACGAAGCGATTTTCCTCGACGGGGGAATGATATCGCCCGATGATGAAGTTGAGGAAGGCGCGCGGCCCGATGATGTTGGCGATCCCGAGAACGAGATTCGCTAAAACCACGCATACCGCGAGATAGATGATCGAGACCCAGAAGATTTTATGAGACGGATCGGGAGGAGCACGCGCGATGATGTCACCCAACTGAAAAAACTGTATGGGGAAAATAATCGCTGCGTAGATCATGCTTCACACAATCAGATTGCCCGTAAACGAAAGGCTACCGAGCCACGGATGCATCGGTCCTTGCAGGACGAACAGGGAGATGCCAGCGAGTGGGAGACCCAGAAGGAGACCATAGGCGATGCCCGTTGCTATCGCGGAAGGCGACGTGAAACCCTCTGCAACAACAAAAGCAATGCCTCCGATTGCGCTGGCAACAGAGATGACACCAAGCAATCGCAGTTTTCCTTTGAGCCTTGCGTTCATCGCACCCTCATCTGGTTGGCAGGCTGAGACAGGCAACATGCGTCTGTTCGGCAACGCGCTACCGCGAAATCTGCCCAGCCGAGCGAAGGGTATCACTCAATTCGAAGATGAACCACGAATGGGGTGCTGCCTTCGATGTCAGAGTTGGTCAAAGTGAGAAGAACTCAGTGCGAACAATGTCTTCCGGGTTGCCCCTGAAAGCGGACCTTGCTCAATGCAGTCGGCACTTCGCATTTGTGCCAATCAGCGACATCGCGTGATAGGTTCAAATAAAAAAAGCCTTCACGCCGGCTTCGTTCGCGATCCATTTCTGTCGAGCGTGAAGTTTGGATCTTGCACTAGCGCGATCTGCTGATGCAGCCGGGACGATCAGCTTGTTGCGCCGCTGAATTCAGACCAGGAGCAATTACACTATTCAGAGCGTCACTTTTCCATGATGGCATGGTTACAGAAAGCTACATCGCGAGGAGTGACGGACGCGCCGATGCCGCATCGGCCTTTGAGCACCTGATCGTCGCTGTCGATGAAGCTGACAAAAGCGATCGGGACACGAAAATGATCCCGCACGATTTCGCAGAGGGCATCGAACTCCGATACGCAATCTCCGTTAAGTAATTTGAGGTCACGCAGAGCTTTGAGACGCTCGGCCTTGTTTTGAGGGATCGGAAAACTCATACTAGGTACCCGTTCGGCAACAGGTGCGTGGGGACGCCAATTTTCTTTTGAGCTTCTCATTCTGCCATGCGAGCCACAGAAACAACCACGCATGCGTTGTTGACTGTCAGCAACAATGCCTGCCCGCCATTATTCCCAAGATTGTAAAGAGGAGCACCGTTGAGGGATTGAGCTAGTGTACTGCCTTTCGGCATTAACCCAACGACATCCTGGCAAGACTGGGCGAAGGGCGCTACGCGGACCATGTTGCCTTCGCAGGAATTTCCTGCTGGCGAGGCGAACACAATGCCGACTGCCTGACCGGTGTAGTGAGGAGATTTGTAGGTCAGCCCTGCGAGGGCTTCAATCGAGTGAGCATTAGGTGTCGTTTTGTCCCATTCGGTCTGAACGGCATATTCAGAACCGGAGGTCAGCATCTCGCCAAGAGCAGGAAAGACATCCGCACATGTTGCAATACCTGCTTCATGGGCGTGATTATAAAATGGCGTTCTCGGCTGCTTGGAGTTTGCGCGATCTGCCTTCGATTTAACCTGCTGGGCCTGTGCTGTTGGAGCCGAGGCAAACGGATTGCCAATTTCCGGTTGCCAAAACGCAAACCCGAGAGCTCCTACGCCGGCGATGCCAGCCGCTCCCAATATGGTTACGCCGGTTCGGAATATAGATTTGCCTGGTTTTGTATTTCCTTCATCAACACTCAGTTGTGATGCCATCGACGGATATTGGCTGGACATAGTCCGATCGTGAATGGTTCGTTGATTCATGGGACGCAGCCCTTTCTATTTTATCGTCGAAAGGGCCGTTGGCAGGCCCATCAATGGCGCATGGACAACTACTGTTTCTTGTCCGCCGGTCGTGTATGAGATCTGCAGCGTGTTCTGCTTTCCGATCTGCTCACGCATCAACCGTTCAATTGGCAGCATCGCGATGCATACTAGTGAACTGCAGGCGGTTGTTCTCACGGAAATAGGAGCTTCTCTGTCGGGAAACTGAATGATGAGCGCCTTGTCTTTTCCGACGGAAGGTGGAACGCGAAGGATCATCACAGGCTTGCCTGCTTCCGTCGCCGCGAGCGACCAACTGAAGATCATGATAGCGGCCCTGTCGACGATAATCTGAGAGATGTTGCAGATACGCTTTTTCTTCTTCAAGTCCTCGTCGCAGACCAGCGTCCAGTTTTTGAACGGCTGGATGATCCTTCGATACTGGCCGAGCTGAAGGCCCTCTGGTACCTCGACATCCGAGGGCTTGATCGAATAGACCGATGCAGCCATGTCCTGTCCGGCGGCTCCCCCTTCGAATAAAATCGTAAAGGACAGCACGGAGAGAAAGAAGCAGAACTTGTTTTTCATGATGGCTAATTCAGGGTGACGCTCAGCCCCCCGCCGACGCCCCAATTACCCCCCGCCGCCGCGGCCGAAAGATTGCTACGAAGGCGACCGTTCTCGCTGGTGTAACCGGCGCCGAAGGCGAGTGCACCTTGGCCGCGCCACGCGCCGCCACCAACTGCGGCGCTCAGCTTGCCGGGCCGATCGTCATAGCGCAGAGACGCGGCGGCAAGGCCGATCGCAGCCGCTTGTCGTCCTTCCTGACGGACATTGTCGATATCCTGGTTAAGCTGCCCGAACTTCTGGTCGGTATAGTTGTTTGCCTGGCTCAGAGTCGTAGCCGCCACTTGATCGGTGTAGGTCTTCGATGAGGCTATCCCGTTATTCAGTTGTTTGACATTGACTGCATCAGTATCCGCGACGCCCGCCGCGACATTGGAAATCACCACTGGGGCATTGGGATCGCCGCCCTGCAGCGTGACGCTGTTCTTTTTGCTGCCATCAGGATTGGTGTCGTACTTGACCGCATTTTGATCCAACGTTCCGAGGCCAGACTGCAGACTTCCGATCGCAGTGTTGGTGGCGTAGAGTTGGGAGCCGTTCACTGCGTCGGTGCTGCTGGCCGACAGTCGACCGGCTGCGACGTTGGTGACCGTCCTCTCCGAGCCGACATCGCCGACACTGACGGTGCTGACCGGGGCGGTGCCCGCGAACGTATAGGTTGTGCCGTTGATGGTTGTGGATGACGTGCCCACGGCGGCCTGCGTCACGGAGCCCGCGCCAAGCGCAACGCTGCCGGAATTATTGGCCACGGCGCCCGCGCCGATTGCAACGGACTGAACGCCCCCCGACTGCGAGTTGGTTCCCATGGAAATGCCGTCGGCTGCCACGACGTGTGCATTCTGGCCAATGGCCGTGCCGCCTGGCGCCGTCGCATCGACAACGGCACCGTTACCCATGCCGATCCCGTTGTTACCATTGACGACGGTCGTCGGACCGATGGCGACCGACTCCTGACCGACCGCGAGCGAATCCAACCCGGTCGAATTGGCATGGAAATATTGCGTCGACGTGGCGGCAACCGACGCGATTGCGCCCTGAAGCTGGCGGATCGTTACAGCATCCTGAGCCTGCGTGCCGTCGGCGACGTTGGTGATCTGACGATAAGCTCCGGAGTAGCCGAGGGAAACTGCACCTAACAGGATCTGATCGCTCGTGTTGTAAACAATCGTGGCAGGCCCCGCAGGAAGCGTGCCGGTCGCAGGGGCGAGCGGACGATTCACTACCGATCCGGCGCCGAGTGCGACACCGCCGACGATACCGACCTGAGTACCTTGTCCAAGGGCAAGCGCGTCGGTCGCGCTCGCTGTCGCACCATAGCCGACCGCAGTCGCCCCCTGGCTCTGGGCGAAGGCGTCGCTCTGGGGTAGCCCCGTTTCGTTGGTGCGCACATAGCGGATGCCTGCGCCGTTGGTCCCGACATAGGCCGTCGAGGTATTACCCGCTATATTTGTGATCGCGTTGCCCAGATTGTTGATGGAGGTCGTGTTCGCCGTGACCTGCTGGTTGGTGGCAAAGAGCTGGCTGCCGTTCACCGCGTCGGTGCTGCTTGCAGTCAGCTGCCCCGCGGCTACGTTCTGAATCTGCCGCTCCTGGCCCGCTGAGCCGACCGAGAATGCTCCGCTCGGTGTCGCGCCTGCAAACGTATAACTCGTGCCGCCGATCGTCGCGCCGGCTACGGCCGTTGTCGTTGTGGTTGTCGAACCCTGGCCCATTGCTACGTCGCCGGCGTTGCTGGCGACGGAGCCGAACCCTATGGCCACCGAGCTTGCCCCGATCGCATTGGCCGTCGGGCCGATCGCCACGCTGTCGATGCCGCCCGCGGTTGAGTCCGCAAGAGCCGAATTGGCGTGGAAATACTTGATGCCGCCGCCGTTGTTGATGTTGGTAACGGTCGAGGCGAGGCTGTCGATCGCTGTATTGGTCGCGAACAGCTGACTGCCGTTGATCGCATCTGTGCTGCTGCCGCTGACGCGGCCAGCAGCCACATTGGTGATGGTGCGCTCGCTACCGGGGGCACCGACGCTCACCGTGCTGGCCGGGTTGGTGCCGGCGAAGGTGTAGGTGGTGCCGTTGATAGTCGTGCTGGCCGTGCCCACCGCCGCGGCCGTGATCGAGCCGCTGCCCAGCGCCACATCGTTGGCGTTGTTCGCTACCGCGTTGGGACCGATTGCCACACTGTCCGTGCCGATCGGGTTGCTGTCAGCGAGCGTCGAGTTGGCATGGAAGTACTTGATGCCGCCGCCGTTCTGGATGTTGCTGATGGTCTGATTGGTCGCATATAGCTGCGAGCCGTTGACCGCATCGGTGCTGGTGCCGCTCAGCGTGCCGGCCGTGAGATTGGTGATCTTCACTCCGCCTGCCGGCGCACCCGCGCCGCCGGTTGCGCCCAGCGTGATCGTGTTGCCGCCGGCCGCATCATATTTGACGGCGATGTTGGCCGTATTGTTGACATTGGTGTTGAGTGCACTCAACGCATTGGCCACCGTGTTCTGCACCGTCGGGCCGCTCACCGCGCCAGTGGCGCTCACGCTGTTGATCGGCTGGCTGAATCCGGTGATGTTGCCGGTGGTCGTGTTGTAAGTGGCACCGCCGCCCAGCGTGCTCGCCGTCGTCGCACCCAGGTTGTTGACCTGCGTGCCGAGCGTTCCGATCGCGCTGTTCGTCGCGAACAGCTGGCTGCCGTTGATCGCGTCCGTGCTGCTGCCACTGATGCGGCCCGCCGCCACATTGGTGATGGTACGCTCGCTGCCGGGGGCACCGACGCTCACCGTGCTGGCCGGGTTGGTGCCGGCGAAGGTGTAGGTGGTGCCGTTGATCGTCGTGCTGGCCGTGCCCACCGCCGCGGCCGTGACACTGCCGGCGCCGAGCGCGACAGCGCCTGCATTTGTAGCCGTTGCGCCAGCGCCGAGCGCGATCGCGTTGGCGGCCGAGGCGTTCGCGGTGCTGCCCACCGCGATTGCGCTGGTGCCGTTGGCGACGTTGCTGTCACCGATCGCCACTGCGCCCTGGCCCACGACGTTATTTTGATAGCCGATACCGACCGCGCCCTGGGCAGCCGTTCCGGCGACGCTCACGGCCTGGCCACCGCCGCCCACCATGTTCGTGTTGCCCATGGCGACCGAGCCGTTGCCGGTAGCGGTGTTGTCCATGCCCTGAGCGACGGCGCCGTTGCCGGTCGCGGTGTTCGGATCACCGATGGCCACGGCGCCATTGCCGTTGGCGACGTTGCCCGAGCCGACGGCTACCGCCTTTCCGCCGGTAGCGGTCGACGCGTGGCCTATCGCGACCGCGTCGGTGGAATTGGCGATAGTCCCGGTCCCCATGGCGACGGCATCTGCCGCCGAGCCTGCCGCTGAGGTGCCAAAGGCGAGGGCGTTCTGCGCGCTCGCGTTAGCCCCGTACCCAGCTGCCAAGGATTGCACGCCCGAGGCTGCGGCATTGGTACCGAAAGCTGCGGCATAGTTCGCCGTGGCGGCGGCGGCTCCGACGGCTACCGAGGAGATGCCAGTGGTCTTTGCTGTGTAGCCCAACGCAAGGGAATAGTCCCCGCTGGCAACGGCGGCTATGCCGACCGCTGACGCTCGAACCCCGGCGGCAGACGTGGAATCGCCGACTGCGATAGAAAGAAGCCCGCCCGATGAGGAGTTATTGCCTATCGCGATAGATTGCTGGCCTGATGCGTTGGCATTGGTGCCGAATGCAGAACTGCTGATGCCCTGCGCCGACGCATTGACACCGAAAGCGGACGCCCCGCTCGCCGAGGCGATGGAGCTGTTTCCGACCGCGGTTGTGTTTGTCTGGGTTGCCTGCGCACCCTGACCAAGGGCGGAGCTTTGGGCGCCGGAGGCTACGGTTTGGCGACCGATCGCCACAGAATTCATGCCGTTCGAGGATGCCGCGTCGCCGATAGCGACGCCGTAATTCGTGGCCTGAGCGCCACTGCCGGCACCGATCGCGATCGAGAATGGGCCGCACGTCGCCGCTGTGCTGGCTCCAGATCCAAAGGCCGAGCTAGTGCCTATCGCGTCCATCTGGACGCATGTGCCTGCGAACACGGGCGATGTCATTGCATCGATTGCAAACGCGCCAGCAATCGAAAGTCCAAAACCTCCGGCCACAGCCGTTTGTCGGAGCCATCCCCGCGCGATCCTGCGCGCCGCCGCCTGGATCGTTGCAAAGACCGCGAGTGGTCTGCCGCAACGCGGACAGGTCGGCGCGCCAGGCAAGGTGTGTCCACGCTCTAAGTTCGACAAGCCGTCCGCTCTGCCAGCGAAAAGAAAAATCGCGGTTATGCCGCCGCCGACGGAGCCCATCCCAGCGCCAATGCTCAGGGTTCCGAGTCCGAGACGTTTTCTGCTTATACCAAGCGTGCGGTGGGCCATGCGCAACACCGCCATCAGACGACGGCGAATTGAACGGCTGCCATCGTCATGCGACACCCAGTTGTGTGCAAAGCTGCTTTGCCGAAGAGCTGTACCGCGATGTATTGTCTGCCCGGACGTCATGATATGCCCCCTTAGTCGCTGCTTATCGTCTCTATTCAGTCTCGGATCGTCCCTTTTGGTAATTGCCAGCCTGCAAGCATGATGGCTTTCCCCTCCTTGGCGCCCAATTGCTCGATCGAGCCAAGTGCAGCTTCAACCCAAGGGGCTGTAGCGACCGGCATCGAATGAAGGACCCGCTGGGCATGCGCGTTTCGTTCCGAACGACGACGGATGGTCAGCCCGAGAACAACGCATGCAAAAAGATGTTCAATCTCGTCGGTGAAAAGCTGCGTGAAATAGAGCTCGTTCGGCACCTTCCAGGCGAGCGCAACATTCTGATTGGCGAGCTCCGTATCGAAACCACGCACACCGTACCTGAGAGTCATCGCTGTCGAAGAGTTTACTAATGAAACCCCTGAGGCCGACGAAACTTTTAGAAATTCGGGGCATGTCTTGAGAATCTCGCGTCCGCGGCCACTAAGCGTGAAGTTGTGTCTGATCGCGCCCTTCAGCGTCTGGACGAGAGCGAACACGTACCGCGCCATAAGCTGCAGCAAATTCTGGCGGCCCGGAAGCTGGAAATCATATCCGCCCATCCAGACAAACCCGACACCTCCGAAAGGATTGCGAATTGGGACGGCAAACCCATTCCCGAGACTGAAGCTAACCGCGTGCTGGACGACTTTCGAAACGCGAGGCCCGCACTCGAGATCGCAAGGACCCTCCAGGTACTCGAACTGATGAACCACGCGCGCGCCGTGTGGTTGCGACGGATCATATTCGACACAATTGTCCGCAATGTACAGACGGAGCAGTCCGGTGGACGTATTGCTCGCCGGTAGAATACCCGAGAATCTCTGGTCGCGTGCGGCAAACAGGTTCATGGATAGGAGATCCATGTCGATTTTCTTCAGCGCCATTTTCACAGCCTCAAGAACGTCCGCTGCCGCGAATCGTTTGCTGAAGAGCATTTGAACCAAATGCATCGCCATTTCTATTTTTAACCATGCGCCGCAAGAGATGTGCAGCACAACTCTCCCACAGTGACACTTCATGGAATTGCTTTTCATTTCCCTGCGAATCTAACGTAACCTATGGGTGACCATGGCTACTCGCCTCTACGGGCAGTTGTCATCGGCCGCACAGGCGCGCTTGGCAGGTGAACAATTTATGAAAAAGCTCTTCTCGACGGCGGATGTTCACCCACGAGATAGGTTTGATTATTGGCACAGCGTCGCCTGCGAAAATATCGTTGGCCACGATTCCAGGCCTGAGTGCAGGCAGTCTTTCGAAGCCGAAATCGAAACCGGGCTCCTAGCCGAAGTTGGACTTGTCCTCTTCAAAAACTCCCCGATGGATGTCTCCCGTACGAGTCGCCACATTGCGCGGTCTCAGGGCGATGAACTTTTCGTCTGTCGGCAAGTTGACGGCGCGGTCACGATCGAACAGGACGGCCGCCAGGTTACGTTGGAAGCGGGCGACATAACTCTTCTCGACCCGCTCTCGCCATACGTTGCCAATTTCTCGTTAGGTTCGAAATTGCTTGTTCTGAAATTTCCGAGGGCCGCCGTGGAGACCCGCGTCGGAAAAACCCGAGAGTTGGTCGTGCGCAGTATGAAGCCGTCCGAGGCCGAACACAGCCTGACGTCGTCTTTTTTGGCCATGTTGCCGGCCCACGTTGGCAAGATGAGCCGCCTAGCCGAAGAAGTTGTCAAAGATCAGGCACTTGATCTGGTCGCCGTGTCCCTCGCAAAGGCGATGGTAGGATTAAGACCGCGCGTTTCATCCTCGCAGTCTCTTGCAATGTTGAGCCTGCGCGCGGCGATCAGATCGCGACTTAGCGACCCGACTCTCGATGCGAAGACCGTGGCCACTGCCGCAGGTATCAGTGTTCGATATGCCAATACCCTACTAGTTCAAGAAAACACTTCGATTATGCGTCTCGTTCAGGCGATGCGACTTGAACGCTGCCGCAGGGCTTTAGAAGATCGAACGCAGGACCAGCGGTCGTTGAGCGAGATCGCATACGGGTGGGGTTTTTCCGACACGACCCACTTCGGGCGAAGCTTCAAGGCCATGTATGGTATCTTACCCAAAGATTTCAGGAGCCTTTCAAAACGAGCCCGATAAATGCGCTTGGGCCCAGAGATCAAACCTTCTCACCTAAAATCATCGCGTGCGGGCTGTTTTCCGAGTCGTTATCCACGGGTGGAGCAGGCTTGGTCGCTGCGAAAGATGACAACGCATTCACGCCAGCTTTGGGCCATGGGCGAAAAAGTAGGTCGAAGCGGTCCGGCGCTGAACGCGAAGTCCGCTTTGGTCCGAAAACCGACTCGATTCCAATGCCTAATCCGGTAGCGCAGCTTCTCGTCCTCTTTAACCGAGTCGAGGAGTATGGCCATGCAGGATCAAGTGAATGCGACCCCCGCGCCCGAGCGAGCGCCGTGCAACAAGGGGAAGCTGACCGGGGCAAAGCCACCGCTGCGACCCAAACACGTCTGGTCGATCCGGACGAAACTCCAGATCGAAGGCCGTACGCGCGACCTCGCCATGTTCAATCTGGCGATCGACAGCAAGCTTCGCGGCTGTGATGTCGTCGCCATCCGGGTCGAGGATGTCGCTGCGGGCGGATACACGGCGGATCGCGCAACGGTTCGACAAAAGAAGACAGGGCGGCCCGTCAGATTTGAATTGAGCGAGCAGACCCGCCAAGCCATCGATGATTATCTAAAGGCCACCGGCAAACGGCCTGGCGAGTTCTTGTTCACCGGCCATCGCGGTCCTAACCGCAGTATGACGACCCGCCAATATGCCCGCCTTGTCTCCGAATGGATCGGCAGCGTCGGACTGGACCCGAGACTGTTTGGGACGCATTCGCTGCGACGTACAAAGGCGACACTGATCTATCGGCGTACCGGCAATCTCAGGGCCGTCCAACTCTTGCTCGGACACACGACATACTGCCCGCGAACAGCCGGTTGAAGGCCGGATCACTTACCGGTTCCATCCTCGCTACAGTGAGACCGTGGTCATCACGCGGCGGCTTGAGCGCAGCGGCGTCCAGTTCGTG
>JAQGKC010000492.1 GCA_028290305.1 Bradyrhizobium sp. | reverse complement strand
GAGAATATCGAACACGTCGGAGGGGTCGATATAATGCACCCACGCGGCATAGAGGCCGCCGGCGGCGCTGACGAAACAGGCCGACAGCCCGAACGCGGCGCTCTTGTAGAGCGTGGTATTCAGGCCGACCATGTCGGAAGCGGTTTCGTTCTGCTGGATGCAGGCGAGCCCAAAGCCGAGCTTCGACATCGAGACGGCGATCACCATCAGTGCGGTTGCCAGCAGCAATCCCCACATCGCATAGAAGAAGAACGTGGCATCGGCCAGAATGCCGGAGCCCGACGCCAGCGGGATGTTCAGCCCCATGCCGCCGCCAGTGAGATCGGTGGCATTGTTGACGAGTTCGCGCAGCACCTCGACCAGCGAGAGGCTTGCGATCGCGAAATAGTGGCCCCGCAGGCGCAGCAGCACGGCGCCGAGCAAGCCCGCCAGCAGCAACGACGCCACCAGCGTCGCCAGGATCGAAGGCGCCAGCGGCAGGCCCCTGTTGAGCAGCACACCGGTGGCATAGGCGCCGAAGCCGAAAAACGCCGCGGTCGCGAACGACGGATAACCGGCGAAACCGCCGACGACATTCCAGGACAGAGCGAGGATGGCGTACATGCAGGCAATGGTGCCGAGCCGCAAGGCGTAGGCGCCGCCGAACAGCGGCAGCGCCGCCACGCAGCCGATGAACACCAGAAGCGCCAGATTGACCCGGGTCATTCAAAGCCCTTCCTGCCGAGCAGCCCCTGGGGTCTCGCGATCAGGAACACGATCAAGAGCGCAAACGAAAGCGTGGTTGCATGTGATGGTCCAAGGAAGGTTGAACCTATGCTTTCGACCAGTGCCAGCAGCAGGCCGCCGGCCAGCGCACCCGATACGCTGCCGAGGCCACCGAGCACGCAAACCACGAAGGCCTTGCCGAGAAATGTCGACGAGGTCAGCGGCGAGATCGGGAAGATCAGCGCCATCAGCACGCCGGCGCATCCGGCCAAGGCCGCACCAAGACCGAAGGCTATGGCATAGATCGATTTGACATCGACGCCCATCAAGACAGCGGCGTCGCGATCGAGCCTGACCGCGACGATGGCCCGGCCGACCCGCAAGCGCCGCAGGATGAGATAAAGCACCCCGGTCAGCGCCAGCGCGAATCCAGTTGCAACCAGCCGGTCAACCGGCACGACAACGTCAAACAGCGAGATCGAGCCCATCGGCGGGCTCAAGGTCAGCTTCCGGTAGTCCGCCTTGAAATAATAGATCATCGCATTGTTCAGGATCAGATCGAGCCCGAACGTCAGTGTCAGCGTCACCAGCACCGGCGCTGATATGACGCGGTTGAGCAGCAGTCGCTGCAGTAGGTATCCGAGCGTGAAAAACAACGGCGCGGCGATCGCCAGCACATACCAGGGCGGGATCGCCAGCGCCTGATAGACGCCCCAGGCGAGGTAGGCCCCGAGCACGATGAACGATCCATGGATCAGGTTGATGACGTTGAGAACACCCCACACCAGCGAAAAGCCGATCGCGATGCATGCATAAAGGCAACCCAGCACAAGCGCATTGACCAGGACCTGGGCTACCCACATGTTCGACGCCTATTGGTCGCAACAGCCGTCGTCAATTTACCCCGAGCTTGAGTTCGCCCTGCTTGATCGCTTCCGGGAAAAGCACGACGGGCTTGGAGCCCTGAATCTGGAATACCGGCGGTTCGAGCGAATTGATCTGCCCGTTGGGCCCGAACTTGACGGGGCCCCAGAACGTCACGACATCGAGCTTCGCCAATTCGTCGCGTACTTTCTCCCGGTCCAGCGAACCGGCACGTTCGATCGCCATCTGGAACAACGCGCCACAAACGGCGGCGGATGCCTGTCCGTAATCCGGATCGCTCTTGTATTTATCGTGAAACAGCTTCACGAAATTGCTGGTGGTGCCGAAGATGTCCTTGCCGTCATATTGCTCGGCGGGATGCCACCACGAGGCGCTGGTGATGTTCTCCGCGGTCTGGCCTGCGGATTCGATGAAATCCTGGTAAGCCGGACCGGCAATCATCGTCACCACCGGCGCCTTCATCTCCTGATCGACCATCTGCTTGCGAACCAGCAGGAGATCGTTGATGTAGCCGGTGACGAAGATCCATTGCGGCGACAACGACTTGATTTGCGACAACGTGGCCGAATGATCGAGCGTACCGATCGCGTACTTCTCGAAATACACCACCTCAAGGCCATTGGCCTTGGCGGATTTCTCCATTTCCTGGGCAATCGCCAGCGGAAACAGATCGTTGCGCGCCAGAATGGCGACCTTCTTCACGTCAGGCGCCTTCGACTTGATGATTTGCGTCAACGGCGTGGTGAGCGTGTCGTTCGGCGTGAATGTGCCGAACAGATATTTGTATCCCTGATCGTAGACCTGGGATGACGAGGCTGCCGCGGCGATGGTCGGTACCTTGTATTTTTCCGACACCGTGCTCGCGGCCTTGGCGGCGCCGGAGCCGAACGCCCCGAACAGGAAGTTGATATTGTCCTGGGTGATCATTTGCTCGGTGGTCTGCACCGCACGTGGTGTGTTGGACTGGTAGTCGGCGTAAACGATTTCGACCTTGTACTTTTTGCCGCCGACCGAGATTCCGCCGGCTTTGTTGACCTGCTCGGCCCACAGGTCATAGCCCTGCTGCTGCTTGATCCCTTCCGGCGCCAAAGGTCCCGTCAACGGCAGCGGCGCCCCGAAGCGAATGACGTCATCGGCAGACGCCGCCTGCGCCTGTGCGATGCATCCGATCGCTGCGATCCATACCGGTATCGAAAGACGGGCATAACGAGCGACCCAAGACTGAATCATCCGAATTTCTCCATGTGGCCCAAAGGCCAGAGTGCCCAAAATCATCGCAAATCCGCCATTCGAATAAAAGCATTGAAATTAGAGCTTTGAGGTCGAATAATTCGAACGCTAGCCAATACCTGCAACGATCTTGGGCATAGCGGGACCGAACCGGATTTCGAGGGGCGAATGATTGAATCAACCGCGGTCAGATATTTCCGCGCGGTGACCGAGAGCGGCTCGATCAAGCAGGCCGCAGCGTCGCTGCGGATCGCACCCAGCGCCATCAGCCGGCAGGTGCAGGCCATCGAAGAGGAATTGTCGGTCAAATTGTTTGAGCGAGGCGCGCGCGGCATGGCCCTGACCGACGCCGGCCGCCTGCTCTATCGCTATGCAGTCGAGAACCGCAATCAACTCGACGGAATCCGGGTCAAGGTACAGGAGTTCGATACCCTGCGACGCGGTCAGGTCAAGATCGCGACCGTCGAGGGCATGCTATCAAGCTTCCTGTCGAATTTTGTGGTCGATCTTGCCCGCGACTATCCCGGTATTTCGATCTCCACCACGGTGATGGGCTCACGCGACGTCGCCGAGATGGTGGGGCACAACGACGTCGATCTCGGCCTGGTGTTCGGCCGTTCGCCGCGGCGCGACCTGATCGAACTGGCGCGCATGCGGCAATCGCTGTGCCTGATCGTCTCGCCGCGTCATCCCCTGGCGGGCAGAAACTATTGCTCGGTGAAGGATCTCGCGGGCTTGCGTGTTGTCGTGCCGGATCCGTCGTTCGGCATCCGGCAGGAAATCGACCGGGCCTGCGCGAACAGCAAGATACGGCTCGAAATCTGTAACGAAACGAATTCGCTCACCTTCGCCCAGACGCTTGCCGCGCGCACCGATCTCGCCACCTTTCTCCCCCGCGATACCGCGATGCCCTCGCTGGAAGCAGGATTGCTGGTGGCCGTTCCGCTGCGGGACAAACGCCTGGAAGCGACGCAAGTCACCCTCGTTCAACTAGCCACGCGCAACATGTCGCCATCCGGCCGCCTGGTGGCCGACCTTCTCGTTGGCAGAATGAAGGCCACGAAGGATTGAGGAGAAGGGCTTGAGCCACGATCAAACTGGCACCCCCGCTCAGGTCCCGACGCGAAGAGAGGCGCCCAGCTTACGCAGATAAGCAACGACGGAGAGCGCAGTGATGAGACCGGTCTTGGGGTTTTCCGACGGGATATTCTCGATCGACATCGAAAAGCGCGCGGAATCGGAGTCCACGTCAATGCGATGCATGTTGCGCGTCAGTGCGGGATCGGCCCAGATCTCCAGTCTGGTTCGGTCGGGACCTATTCCGGCCAGCGATAGCGCGACAGCCACATTCAGGTTTGCCGGGAATCCCTTTGCGGCCTCCCGCGCCGTGCCCTCGAAGATCCGGAGTGGTTCGGTGATCTTCTCGATGTCGATGTTGTTTTCGACAATATAAGGCGCGCCGACGAGCCCCCGGACCGGCTTTCGGGTGACCATCCGGACCGAATGGATGGTCCCGACCGCGGCCGCGGTGACGGCGTCGAGACCGATCAGCGCCCCCGTCGGTACCACGATTTGACCGCCATTTTGCTTCGCGAGCTCGATCAAGTCTTCGTTGTCGAGAAGCGCGCCGGCGCTGAGAACGACCGCGGTCTTTCCGCTTCCCACAAACGGCGCAACGATCGACCTCAGAAGCTTGCTCGGCGCGCACTCGATCACGATGTCGGCGACATCGGAGAGCGCCTCGATCGGCAGGATTTCAGGTGGTTTTTTCAAGCCGGCAAGCCGGTTGCGATGCTTGTCGGGACTTTGCACCGAAACGGCGGCGAGAACCAATCCATTGATGCCCTGGTCCAGCGCCTCCACGACCTTGTTCCCAATGGGTCCAAGTCCCGCGACCGCAACGCGCTTCACTGAGTTCGCCATGATGTCCTTTACCAGGTCTGCTACCAAATCTGCCATTACCGCCGAAGTACGGCGCGCACGGGCGCGGCGTCCAGGCCCCAGAGCTTCAACGGAAGCGCGATCAGTTCATAATCGCCGGGAGCAACATCGGCCAGCACAAGATTCTCGATGATTCGAAGATCGTGCGCGCGGCAGACCATGTGGGAGGGTAGATCCTTCGACGTCTCGGGATCGATCGACGGAACATCCACGCCTATCAGGCGTGTGCCGCGAAGGGCCAAGCGCTCCACGGCGTCCGGATCCAGCGCGCGGAAACCCGCGGGCCAGAGCATCGGATCGAGCCGGTCCATCAATCTGAAAAGCAGTCTTGGTGGCGCGCCATCAAGGGCGCCAGAGATTTCGTCAAAACAACAGAGGGGCTTGTCGCCACGCGCGTCGATGACTCTGGCCGGGCCGATAAAGTCGGCAAGATCGAGTTGATCGATACTGGCGCCGTTGGGATCGTAATGCAGCGGCGCATCCGCGTGCGCTCCGCAATGCGTCGACATCGCAATCTCAGCAACGTTGACGGGGCAATCGGGCCCAATCGTGAATGTCCGAGCGGTCTGAAAAGCGGCGTCACCGGGAAACACGCCCATACCGACGCGGAGCGATGGCGAGATGTCGATCAGGACCATTACAGTTCGGTCCTCACCTGCCAAAGCTCGGGAAACAGCACCACGTCCAGCATGTTCCGCAAATAGGACACACCCGACGTGCCGCCCGTGCCTCGCTTGAAGCCGATGACCCGCTCAACCGTCGTCACATGATTGAAGCGCCAGCGTCGGAAATAATCCTCAAAATCCACCAGCTTTTCGGCGAGTTCGTAAAGCTCCCAGAAATGAGAGGGATCGCGATAGACCGACAACCAAGCAGCCCGAACGCTGTCATTGGCGACGTGGGAAACCGAGACGTCGCGTTCGATGACATCCCGGTCGATGTTGAAGCCGCGGCGATCAAGGACCTGTATCGTGAGATCGTAAATGCTCGGCGCCTGACGGGCCGCTTCCAGGCGCTCCATGATCGATTGGTCGTGCGCATGGGGGCGCATCATCGCGGCATTTTTGTTACCGGAAAGGAACTCGATCAGGCGATATTGATAGGACTGGAAGCCGGACGACTTCCCGAGCGACTCACGAAATTGGGTGTATTCGCTGGGCGTCATCGTGCGCAGCACGTCCCAGGCTGAATTAAGCTGCTCGAGAATGCGGGATACCCGCGACAGCGTCTTGAAGGCCGGCTGCAGATTGTCCGCCGCGATCAACTGACAGGTGACACTCAACTCATGGATGGCAAGCTTCATCCAGAGTTCGGATGTCTGATGCTGGATGATGAACAATATCTCGTCGTGGGCCGTGGAGAGCGGTTGCTGCGCATTCAGAATCTTGTCGAGCCCAAGATAGTCTGAATAAGACATGCCATCGCGAAAGCTCATCGTCGCATCGCTGTTCCCGGCCGGCCGATTGATAATTGCTTGAAACGTAAAAGGATGGGTTTTTGGTGTCAATCGGAATGTCCATCGCGTTATGAGCAACAAGCGTTGCCATTTTGCCAGCGCGTTTTATGCTGTTTGTGTCGGCAAGGTTTTTCAGCGTACGAGCCATGAGACGCGCGGCTCACCTTTCGACCGTTTGTGAGGTTCGTAAATGATGCCGCCCGATACCCCTGTTTCGCGCGACGCATGTATTGCGCGCGACGCGAGCGATCCGCTCGGGGCTTTGCGCGATCGCTTCGTCATTCCGGACGGCCTGGTCTACCTCGACGGCAATTCGCTGGGACCGATGCCGCGCGCGGCAGCAGGCGCGCTCAACCGCACCATCGAACAGGAGTGGGGCCAGGATCTGATCAAGAGCTGGAATTCCGCCGGATGGTTCGACATGCCGCTCCGGCTCGGCGACCGTATCGGCGCCCTGATCGGCGCGGCTTCCGGGCAGACGGTCGTGTGCGACACCACGTCGATCAATCTGTACAAGGCCGTTCATGCCGCGATCGGGCTGCGGCCTGATCGCGGTGTGGTGATTGCGGAAGCGGCGTCCTTTCCAACAGACCTCTACATCATCGAAGGCGCCATGACGTCCGCGGGCCGGCCGATGCAGCGGCGATTGGTGGGCGCGGACGGACCATCCGTTGAAGCGCTGCTTGACGAACGGGTCGCGGTCGTCGTGCTTTCGCACGTTGACTATCGCACCGGTGCGCTGCTCGACGTGGCCGCCATTACCGAACAGGTTCACAAATCAGGCGCGTTGATCGTATGGGATCTCTGTCATTCCGCCGGCGTGATTGAAATCGCATTCGACCGGCACGCCATCGATTTTGCGGTCGGCTGCACCTACAAATATCTCAATGGCGGCCCCGGGTCGCCTGCCTTCATATCCGTCGCAAAGACGCATCAGGCCACCGCCCGGCATCCCCTGTCGGGCTGGTGGGGGCACGTGGCTCCTTTTGCATTCGACCGCGATTTCCGGCCCGATGCCGGCATCAAGCGCTTTCTGTGCGGAACGCCGCCGATCATCTCGCTGCGCGGCGTCGATGCCGCTCTCGATGCGCTGGAGGGCGTCGAAGTCGCGGCGTTAAGAGAGAAGAGTCTGGCTCTTACCGAACTCTTCATGGCGCGCATAACCGCGCTACTACCGAATCTCGACATCGTAACCCCCCGCCGGCGGTCGCTGCGCGGCAGCCAGGTCGCGATCGCTTTCGATAACGGCTACTCGATCGTGCAGGCGATGATCGAACGTGGCGTCATCGGTGATTTTCGCGCGCCCGACATCATGCGCTTCGGTTTCGCGCCGCTTTATCTTCGCTTTCGAGATGTCTGGGATGCCGCCGCGATACTGGCGGAGTGCTTTCACGCGGAGGTGTGGCGGGATCCGCGCTATGGCCAACGTCATGCCGTGACCTAGATTCAAAGCGAAAGCGGACCAAACAGGCCTGAACTTTCCAACGCCCGGGCCACTCTTAAGGCGTGATCCTCCTTGAAGGGCGCCGCGACAATTTGAACCCCGACGGGCAAGGCACCGCGCTTCACGAACGGCGCAACCACAATCGGCAGACCAGCCGGTGCGAGCGCCTGCACGAACCGGCCGAGCAACGGCCGAAGTGCAAGTTCTTTCCCGTCGATGATGATGCTCTGATCGGTGAAGCAAGGCGCCGGAATGGGAGCGACCGGCGCCAGGATCACGTCCCAATGCTGGAACAGGCCCGCAAGCTGCCGGCTGTACCAGCGCCGGAATTGCTGTGCCTTGACGTACCAGTCTGCAGGCAAGAAGGCGCCGGCGAGAAAGCGATAGCGCGTGTTGGGATCGAAATCGTCGATCCGATCGTGCAGCTCCGTGAAGCGCTCGCGCGCCGCTTCGACACTGGTGATGACATAGGCCGCCGCGCGCGCGGCATCGCTACCGGGAATATCGACGGTATCGACGACACCCAGGCTCTGCGAGGCAGCATCGACAGCGGCTTTGCTTTCCGGGGACAGCATCTCGGCGAAATAGCCGCCGGCGACGGCGATCCGGAGACCGTCGCGTCCCTTGCCGAGCAAACCTGCCACAGGTTCGGGTGCCCGTTGCGCGCAGACGGCGTCGTCCGAATCCGGCCCCTGCAAGGCGTCATAGACCGCGGCAAGATCGCCGACGCCCTGCGCCAGCGGACCGATATGGTCGAGGCTGGAAACGAACAGCAACGAGCCAGCCCGGCTCAAGCGGCCGTAGGTCGGCTTCAACCCAAAGATTCCGCAGAACGACGACGGCACCCGGATCGAGCCGTTGGTGTCGGAGCCGAGCGCGATCGGCACAAGGCCGGCCGCAACGGCCGCGGCCGAGCCGCCGGCGGTGCGCGTTCGATCATGTGGATTGAGCGTGCGGCCGTGATGCGGGTTATCGGTGTAGAAGCCGTAGGCATACTCTTCCATGTTGAGCGCGCCGACCAGAACGGCGCCTGCAGCGTTCAGGCGCCTGACTGCGGTCGCATCGCGCTCAGCCGGCCGGCGCGCGGCATGGATTTTCGATCCCGCTTTCGTCGGTACGCCGGCTATGTCAAACAGATCCTTCACTGCGAACGGCACACCGGCCAATGGCCCGGGATTGCGCCCCGCTCCAATCGCGGCATCGACTTGCGCAGCCTCAGACAGCGCGCGTTCGGCCGTCACCTGCGTGAACGCGTTAATATCGCGATCTCGCTTGGAAATGTCCGCGAGCGTCGCTTCGACGACCGATCGCGCCGACTGCTTTCGCTCGAGAACGCGAGCCGCAATCTCCAAGGCCGGGTTTTTGGTCAAGGCTTGAAGACCGGTGCGGGATTGGTGCCTTCCGGCATGTCGAAGGCCAGCAGCGGCTGTGCAATCACGGCGTTGAGCTTGAGCTGTGCGATGGTGGCCTCGCGATGACCGACAGGAACGGGCATGCCGATCATCGTGCCCATGATGTCGAGATACGCATTCCAGTCGATTGGATCGCCCTGCCCGCTCATTTACGTCCCGCCTTTGCACCGGACAGGATCTTTGCGGCGTTGTTGTAGAGAATATCGGCTGCGACATTGTCCGGCAGTTTGGCAATCGCGGGTAGCGCCTTGGCGCCGACGGGATCGCCGATCTCGAACGGGAAGTCCGAACCGAACACGATTTGCTCGTGGCCGACCAGTTCGATCAAATAGCGTAGCGCCGCCGGGTGCGCGACGACGGTGTCGAAGTAGATCTGCTTCAGATACGAGCTTGGCGGCCGCGATATGTTCTTGCGGCAATCCGGATTGGCTTCGTAGTGCGGCGCCTCATAGGCGAGATCGAGTCGACCCGCGAGCATGGCCAGCGTGCCGCCGCCGTGCGCCAGCACGAGCTTCAATCCGGGATGCCGCTCGAACACGCCGGCGAAGATCAGGCGCGAGACGCACAGTGCGGTTTCCGATGGCCATCCGACCAGTTGCAGCATGGTGTACTGGCCGAAAGCAGGACGCTCGACGCCGGTGGTCGGATGCATGAACACGATGACGCCACGGCGCGCGCATTCGGCGAACAGCGGTTCGAAAGCCGGATCATCGAGCGGCCGTCCCACGGCTGTCGTGGGCAGCGCCACACCAGTGAGGCCATCCTCGTCGAGAGCACGGCTGATTTCGGCGACGGCAAATTCGGGTTCGGTCAGAGCGGGCACCGCGAGACCGCCATGACGGCTGCCGGCCTGCTTGACGAAATCAGCGGTCTGACGGTTCAGCCGGCGGGCAAAGGCGCGATCGGCGCCCCAGCTCGCATGACTGACGATGCGCGGCGGCGGCGACACCAGCTGCAGCGTGATGTCCCGCGCGACAAGGCTCTCGGCCGCTCCTTGCACATCGTATAGCAACGGATCGAGCGGGCCGTAGCCGCCAAATCCGAAGCCGTCGCCTTTGGTCTCGATTCCGAGCGTATTGTCACGCGCGAGTTCGCTGAGGAATTCGCGCGTGAGGGCGTGGGCGTGAACATCGATGATCATTCGAACGGCTTCCTGGGATAGCGAATTGACGCAGCCGCGATTTCGGTCGGGTACACCGGAATCGCCTTGCCGCCCTGAACCTGCGAGATCACCGCCGATGCCTTGGCGTCCACGCCGTTCTGGTCGAACTGGAAGTGGCCGAAGAAGGTTTCGACATCGAGCTTCAGCATGGCGTCGCGCACCTGCACCGGATCGAGCGAGCCGGCCTTTTCGATGGCGAGCTGAAGCGCCAGCGCACCCGCGGTGCCGGACGCCGTGATGTAGTTCGGCTTGGAGCCGAAGGTCTTTTCGTATCCGGTCATGTAGGCATCGGCGTCAGCGATCAGCGGCCCCTTATACTTGACCGCCGGATCCCAGATTTGCACGCCGATCAGGTCTTCCGATGCCGGTCCGAGCGCGCTCAGCACGTCCGGAATGCCGACTGCGAAAGCAAACCCGATCATCTTCGGATTGACCTTCAGGGATTGCAGCGCCTTCACTAGTTGAATCGAATCCTGCACATAGCCGGTGAGGATCAGCACCTCTGGATTAGCGTCCTTCAGCGCGGTAGCGACCGAGGACAAATCGACCGAACCCTTCGGGTATTTGTTGTTGTAGACGATCTTGAGGCCGAGAGCTTCCGCCTTCTTTTGCGCCGCGCCGGCGAACACGTTCGGGAACAGGTCGTCGGGGCCGGCGATCGCGACGGTGGTCGGCGGCGACGGCAGCTTCTTGATCAGCTCGAGCATCGGATCGAGCGTGGTCGATGCCAGCGGCGCCGGGCAGAAGATGAACTTGTAGCCGCGCTGATACAGGCTGTCGGCCGTCGCCATAGGCGTCATCGTGAGAACCTTGTACTTCTCGCTGATCGCCGCCGTGGCGGTTGCGATGCCCGAGGAGTAAGGCCCGAGGATGAACTTGACGTTGTCTTCGGTGATCAGCTTTTCGGTCAGCCGCGCAGAGCTCTGCGGCTTGCTCTCGTCGTCGTAATAGATGACCTCGACCTTGGTCTTCTTGCCGGCGACGTCGATGCCGCCGGCCTCGTTGACCAGCTTCTCCCAATAGGCATAGCCGTTCTTGAGAAGATTGCCTTCGCGGGCAAAGTTTCCGGTCAGGCTAACGGCCGCACCGATCTTGACGGTCTCCTGCGCGCTGGCTCCGTCCATGAAAGCCAGACCGGTCGCAAACGCACCGGCCAGAAACGCAAATCGACTTATGGTCATTGTGTTGTCCTTCAGGTTGCGGAAGTGGAGATGGAACGGGCCGCGGTGCCGGGTGTGAACTGCCCGTAGCCGGGAGAGCCCACGACCTTGCCATCGCGCATCACGGTGGTGCCACGAACGATGCCGTAGGTGGCCGCGCCCTTGGTACGCATTCCGACCCAGCTGGTGTGGGCGGATTTGGACAACATGTCTTCGTGTCTGAATTCGCCTTCGCGGGTCATGTCGATGATGGTGAAATCCGCATCGGAGCCGACCTGGATGACGCCCTTCTTCGGGTAAATGCCGAAGGTACGTGCCGGCGCCTCGGCGGCCTTTTGAGCGACCTGATTGAGCGTCAGCTTGCCTTCGTTGACGGCGTTGATCATCAAGGGAATGAACTCCTGTGCGCCGGTCATGCCGAGCGGCACCGAGAACATGTCCTTCCAGCCCGGCTCGACGTCCTCGCGGGTATGCGGGGCGTGTTCAAGCACGATGAAATCGGCGACACCGTTCTCGATCGCCTTCCAGCCGTGTTCCGGCGCGTAGCCCCAATTGTAGGTATAGGGCCCGACCTTCTCCATCTGCTCGCGGGTCATGAACAGCGTGCCGAGTTCGAGTTCGGCCGTGACGTCCTGGCCGAGTTCGAACTTGGCGTGACGGATCATTTCGTTGGCACCGGGTGGCATCACGCCGAGATGCAGCACATGCAGGCGCACACCGGCGACGCGCGCGTAATACAGCGACGATGCGAGCCCGGCGACCATGCCGTGGCCATACATGTAGCCCTTGGCGAAACTCTCCTGGTAGGACATCGCGTCGTTGCGACCCTTGTCGATGTAGTCGCGGAACGTCAGCCGCTTGCACCATTCCGGATCATCGTGATGCACCGAGGCGACGAGGCCGACATCGCGGGTCGCTTCATAGAGTTCGTACAGGATGCCATGGTCGAGCACGCCGAGTTCGGAAATGTAGGGATAGACTTCCTTGATATGGCGGGTGTTGAAGATCTTGATGCCGATGGCGCCGGCCTTGGCCAGTGCCTCGACGGTGCGCGGATAGAGACCGCCGCCATAGAGCGCGTAATCGACGTGTGCCTTGGGCGCGACCAATGCCTTCTTCTCTTCGAAATGCTCAAGGCTGGTCGGATGCGGCGTGTTGTTGGTCATGTCGATGGTGAAGGTCACGCCGCCGGCAGCGGCCGCCGCCGACCCGGTTTGGAAATCCTCCTTGTAAGTGTGACCGGGCTCGCGGAAGTGGCAATGCACGTGCCAGATTCCTGGCATGACCTCCTGGCCGCTTGCATCGATGCGCTTGGTGGCAGCCGGGAAAGGTCCGCCGATCGCGACAATCTTGCCGCCGGTGACCGCGATGTCGGCGCGGTAGGACGAGGTCGGCGACCAGATGGTGCCGTTTTCAATGACGAGGTCATAAGATTCAGGCAAGATTCATCTCCCAGTATCTAGTGCAGGCCCAGATAGGCCGTACGGATATCGTCACGGAGCAGCAGCTGTTCCGACGGACCGTCAATGATGATGCGGCCGGTGTTCAGCACGTAGCCCCGCGTTGCGATTTCAAGTGCCAGGCCGACATCCTGCTCGACCAGCAGAATGCTGACGCCACGAGCGCGATTAATGGTGCGGATCACACCGGCGATGCGTTCGACGACCACGGGCGCAAGACCGAGCGACATCTCGTCGATCAGAAGCATCTTGGGTCGAGCCATCAGAGCGCGGCCGATTGCGCACATCTGCTGCTCGCCGCCCGAGAGCAGGCCGGACAAACGGCCTTGCAGCCTGACAAGTTCGGGAAACAGAGCGAAGACGAACTCGACGTCCTCGGCCTTGTGGGACTGGTCGGGTGCGGCGCGGCTGCCGAGTTCAAGGTTCTGCCGCACGGTCAGTCCCTGAAACAGACGGCGGCCTTCCGGCACCATCGCGAGGCCCAGGCGCGCGCGTTCATAGGACGGCACGGGGAGAATCTGGCGTCCGGCAAGGACCACCGAGCCCGAGCGGGGCTGCACAAGGCCCGTCAGCGTTCGCAGCAGCGTGGTCTTGCCGGCCCCGTTGGCGCCGACCAGCGCCACGATCTCGCCTTCCTGCAACTCGAACCCGACATCGACGAGCACCTGGCTGTCGCCATAGCTGACGACGAGCTTATCGACGGTGAGCAAGCTCATGCGGCGCTCCCCGCACGTGATTTCGCAAAGCGGGTGCCGAGATAGGCCTCCACGACGGCTTGCTCGTTGATCACGTCATGAGGCTTTCCCTCGGCGAGCTTGCGGCCGAAATTCAGCACCATGGCGTGGTCGCACAATGCGAGCACGGCCTTCATGACGTGCTCGATCACGATCACCGTGATTCCGGCGGCGTTGATTTCGCGCACGAGATCGATGGTGCGCTCGATCTCCGTGAGATTGAGCCCCGCCATCACCTCGTCGAGCAACAATAACCGCGGCTTCATCGCCAGCGCACGCGCCACTTCGAGGCGCTTGCGGTCGGACAGCGTGAGGTGCGGCGGCATGAAATCGGCTTTTGCGATCAAGCCGGTTCGCAGCAGCGCCTCGTCGGCAGCGTCGAGATATTCGCCGCGCTGGCGCAGGCGTGCATGACCATACATCGCGCCGACCGCGACGTTCTCTCGTACGCTCATGTGATTGAACGGCTGCACGACCTGGAAGGTGCGCGCGACGCCGAGACGCGACAGACGATGCGACGCCAGGTTTGTCACATCCCGACCGTCGAACCGCATGTGGCCTTCGTCGAGTTTGTAGACCGAGGAAATCGCGTTCAGCAGCGTCGTCTTGCCGGCGCCATTGGGGCCGATGACGCCAAAAATCTGGCCGGGCTCGACGTCAAAGCTGATCGAATCGATAGCCAGAACGCCGCCAAAGCGGATGGTCAGGTCGCGGGCTTCAAGAAGCGCCATGACGGGACCTCCACGATCGGACCAGCCGCGAGCCCGCTTCAATGATGCCATTGGGCGCGACGATGCAGATGACGACGATCAGCAATCCGAGGATCAACTGGTGCGCTTTCAAAAAGCCACCCCAGACCAGCGTCGAGACGATTTCCAGTACGAACGCGCCGATCACCGGCCCAAACACGCTGCCCATGCCGCCAATGATCAGCATGATATAGGCCTTCACGCCGACGCCGGGATCGAATGCGCTGGAGGGTTCGATGAACGTGATCCAGTAGGCCCATACGCCACCGGCAAACCCGGTCAGGCCCGCACTGATCGCCCAGGCATAGACCTTGACCTTGGTGGTATCGATGCCCATCACCGCTGCGGCGCGCTCGCTGTCGCGGATCGCGCGCAGCGCGAAACCAAGCGGCATTTTCAGCAGCAAGGCGACAATCGCCGTTGAGACGACGGCGCCGGCCAGCATGAGATAGTAAATGGCGACATAGAGCGGCTTGGGCTCCCAGGTGCTGAGCGGCAGCGCCAACCCTTGCGCGCCGCCAGTGATACCGCCGATCTGAATGATGATCTGGATCGCCGCGAGATTGAGGGCCACCGTCGCGATGGCAAAATAGTGTCCTCGCAACCGCAGGATCGGCCAACCCAAGACCAGCGCGCACGCAGCCGAGACCGCGATCGCAGCCGCGACGCCGATGGCGAAAGGCAGACCGGCGGCCATGCAAGCACCACAGGCATAAGCGCCAATGCCGAAGAACACGCCATTGCCGAACGCATGATAGCCGGTGATGCCCACGATCACGTTCAGACCCTGTGTGATGACCACATACATCAGCACGGTCGTCAGCACCCGCAGCCAGTAGGCACTGATCCCCAGCGGCGCGGCGCACAGCACGATAAGTCCGATGGCCACGACGAACCATGTTAGCGGGCGGAACGTTGCGACTTTAGCCGGCCGCGACAGGAGTGCCGCGTCGCTCATGCGTGCTCTCCGAAGAAGGCCCGGCCAAACAGGCCCTGCGGGCGGATTACCAACACGCCGAGGAATAGCGCGAACGCGACGATCTCCTGAAAACTGGTCCCAAGAAAATATGCGGCCCATGCCTGCACGAGTCCGTAGAGAAAACCCGCGACGATGCAGCCCTCGACGCTGCCGATTCCGCCCAGCACCGTGATGACGAATACGGCGCCGAGAAAACTCACGCCCATCGTCGGCGACACCGGAAACAGCATGCTCGACAGCGATCCCGCCGCACCTGCCAGCGCGGCGCCGGCGCCGGCCGTCAAGGCGAAGACTTTTTGCGGATTGATGCCCATCAGATTGGACATCTCACGATCAAGCGCGGTCGCGAGGATGGCCTGACCAAGACTTGCCCGCCGAAGAAACACAAAGAAAGAGAAGCCGAGCACCAGCGATAAACCGGCGGCCAGCAGCCGGACCAGCGGCACCAGCGTGCCAAACAGCGCAATCGATGTACTGGCGTAGGCGGCGTTGACCGATCGCACATCGGAGGTGAACGCAAGACTGGTGGCGTCGGTCAAGACGAGGTCGATTCCGAACGTCACCACAAGCGAGAGCAGCAAGCTGGTGCGAATAACCCCGTTCAGGATGAAGCGCTGGATGCCGTACCCAAGGATGAACATCGCGGCCATCGCGAACGGCATCGAAAGGATCGGGTCCATGCCGAGCTTCTCGAACAGGAAGTACGTCACATACGCACCGAGCATGATGAACGACGTATGGGCGAGGTTGATGACGCCCATCACCCCCCACACCATGGAGAAGCCGACGGTGGCGAGACCGTACAAACCACCAAGCAAAATGCCGTTTACCGTTGCTTGCGCGAGCATGATAAAACTTTGCGAACGATGAGTTGCAGTCTGTGCATACACAAGATATACACAAAGTTCCGGAGGCCGCAATGAGCAAAAAGGTAGCAGCGCGCTCAAATGTTAAGACGCTGAAAGGCGCCAGCAGCGAGCACGCCTATCGCGCGCTCATGCAGGAGATCGTCTCGTTCACCCTGGTGCCCGGCGAGGATCTCGACGAGGCGACGCTGGTCGGCCGGCTCGGCGTTTCGCGCACGCCGGTGCGGGAAGCGCTTGTCAGACTGGCCGCGGAAGGCCTCGTGCAACTGGTGCCGAACCGCGGCGCGCGCGTCGCGCCGATGGGATGGAACGACATCCGCGAACATCTCGAAGCCTTCGACGTTTCACAGCGGCTTGTGACGCGATGGGCCGCGGTGCGACGCACCGATGAGCAAATCGCCAGGATGGATACGGAGCGGCTGACGTTTGAGACCGCGTTCCAACGGGACGATCCGGTCGCGATGCTGGATGCGAATTTCCGGTTTCATGCTGCGATCGGCAATGCCTGCAGAAATTCCCTGCTGCAGCGCTTTTACATGCAGCAATTGACGGCGGATCTGCGGATCGCACGGCTGGCCATGACCAATGAATGCTTTCCGAGCGAACAGGCCTACCGCGACCACGTCGGTGAAATCGTCCGCGAACATCGCGAACTGGTCGAGGCTATCAGCGCCCGCAACGCCGACCAGGCTGAAGAGCTTGCACGCTCGCATGCGGACCTTGCCCGCAAGCGCGTGTCGGAAAGCCTGACCCAGACACTGACGCCTGCGATGGACGTCCGGTTCGGCGAGCAAACCGCGGCGGCCGACCATGTGTGAAGTCTGTGCGATTTTCGGCGCCGGCGAACACTGGAGCGACTTCGGCCGCATGCGCGACGAGAAGTTCCCCTTCGACGACATCCAGCACTATCGCGATGAGCGCAAGCGCCGGATCCGGTTATTAAATGCCGTACTGGCTGAGATCGAGGTCAGTTGCGAAGACTGGGACGGCGAAGCCCTGATGCTGTTCGACAAGGCGGGCCGCTCGAAAATCGCACCGACACTTAACGATGTCTGGCCGGCTGCCGAAGGCCTGTCCGGCCGTTCGATCGACCCGCTCGATCCGTCTTTCGCCCGAGGCGTGCGCCATGTCTGATCGGCTACCGCTCTTCGTTGTCACCGGTTTTCTCGGCAGCGGAAAGACCACGCTCGTGCAACGCTTCCTGCGCGGGCCGGGCGGCCAGGGGACCGGCGTGGTCGTCAACGAATTCGGCGAGGCCGGCCTCGATCACAAGCTGATGGTCCACGCGGCTGAAAACGTCGAACTGATCGGTAACGGCTGCATGTGCTGCGCGCGCCGGTCGGATGTTGGCCGGGCACTGTACGATCTGGTCCGAATGTCGCGAGATTCCGATCAGCCGCGCTTTCTGCGCGCCATCATTGAAACGTCGGGACTGGCCGACCCCGCTCCGATAATCGGCACGATCGCCCGCGATCCCTGGTTACGTCAGCATGTCGAACTCGTCAAAGTCATCGCTGTGATCGACGCCGTCGCCGGTCTGCGCAATCTCGAAGACTTCGAAGAGGCACGGCGGCAGATCGCGATTTCCGATACGCTGGTGATAACAAAGACCGACCTTCGCGCTTCTCATGACCCGCGCGACATCGTCGGTGCCGCGCGCCGGATCGCGCCCGACCTCGAGGCGCTGGATGCGCAGGATCCCGACTTCAGCCTCAACAGCCTGTTCGACAAAGGCGACAGCCGTGTCCTTGCGCAAACGGGAAGCGGGACATTTGCGGCGACCGAAGTCGTAAAACATGACGTTGCCGTGGGATCGTTCACGCTATCGCTTCCCGATCAGGTCGACTGGCCGGCCTTCACGCTTTGGCTATCGGCTCTGCTGCATCGGCACGGCGACCGGATATTGCGGGTCAAAGGAATGATCCGCACATCCGCGGGATCCAATCCCGTTGTCATTCACGGTGTCCAGCATTCCATGCATCCGCCGGTACATCTGGTTGGCCATGATGACGGACAAAAATCGTTTCTGGTCTTCATTACCCGCGAACTTGACAGGCATCCCATCGAGGACAGCCTGACGCGCTTTCTGAATCTGAATCGTATTCGGGACCCGCTTCCCGTTTCTTGATGTTCGTTCCGAAGCGCGGAACAGCCTGCCCGATCACGCCGGCTCCGGACCCGTGCGTTCCGGCTTCGGGCCGAATCTGCCGAGCATAAACAAGCCTGCAAATATCGCAGCGATCCCGCCGAGATGATACCAGGCCGGTTGCTCGCCCAGCCAGAGAATCGAGAACGCCGCCGAGAACAGCGGGCTGAGATACAGGAAAGCGGCCGCGCGCGCCGGGCCCAGGATGGCAACGCCATAGAGATAGAACAGATTACCCAGCATGGTCGGCGCGAGCCCGATATAGCCGGTCGCGGCGAGTGCGAAGCCGATGTCGGCGTCATTCCAGACCAGCCATGGTCCGCCGCTGGCAACCCAGACCACATAGACAGGCAACATCACGACGATCAGCCCCGACAACCCTGTCACCACCATCAGCGGCAACGGTGCGATAACGCGCGTCCAGTCGCGAACGCGGATCGAGAACCAGGCAAACGTAATCGCCGCCAGCAGCGACCATAAATTGCCAAGGCTGAAACGAAGCTCGGTCAGCGCCTGCGGTTGACCTTTGCTGATGATGAGAAGCGTCCCGGCAAAGGCAAGCGCCATGCCCCACTTCATTCCTGCCGTGAGTTGTCCCCCTCCCATCCACAGCCCAAGCAACAATACCCAGACCGGCGTCGTGGCATTGATGAACCCGACTTCGATGGCCAGACTTTGATAGGCGCCGCCAAGCAGCAAATATGAAAACAGGCCGACGCCAACCGCCCCGCCCACTATCAATCCGCCGAGCCGGGGGCGGATCTCCGGCCAGGCTTGCCGTATCGCCGGCAGTGCGACGACGGTTAGAATGATCGCCGCGGGCAACCAGCGCCAGAACACCAGCGCCGGCAACGGTACGGCTTCGCGCGCGGCCCGTGCCACGACGTGATTGCTGCCCCAAAGTGCGGCCGTGGCGATCAATGCCAGTGTTCCGGATGAGTGCGACCGGCCTTTCATCGGCGTTCGACGGACCGCTCATGGCGTGCGCGCTGCGAGACGTGCCACGGCAAAAGCAGGCGTTCGGTATAGTCGACCAGAAAGAACAGCACGGTTCCGACCAGACCGAGCAGCAGCAGCGATACGAACACCCGGACGGTGTCGAACTGTCCCTGCGCCACCAGGATCTGGAAACCGATACCGCGGCTGCCGGCAACAAATTCGCCGACGATGGCGCCGACCAGCGCGAACGAGATGGCGACCTTCATACCCGCAAACAGGCTCGGCAAGGCACAGGGAAAGCGGATCTTGGTCAGCACCGCCCAGGGCGAGGCTTTCGATACGCGCGCCAGATGCAGCATGTCCGGATCGACCGAACGCAGTCCGAGCACCATATCAATGACAATCGGGAAGATCGCGAGCATCAGCGCAATCGCGACCTTGGGCTCCGGACCCGTCCCCATCCAGATCACGAACAGCGGCGCCAGCGCCACTTTGGGAATTGAATTGAGCGCGACCAGAAGCGTGTAGACGGTGCGCTCTAGAAATCGCGAATAAACGATGCCGACCGCCAGCGCGACCCCAAGCATGACGGCGAGCGCAAAGCCGATGCAGGTCATGCCAAGGGTGAAACCGAGGTTCCGCATGAACAGGCCCGGGGTTTCCAGGAAAGCTGCGAAAACGGCCGAGGGCGCCGGCAAGATCAACGGCGACGGCTGGAACAGCCGGACACCGGCTTCCCACAGGAGCAAAGCGGTCGCCAACACCACGACGACGTCGCGCGTTTCATTGTCGCCGCCGAGCAGCCGTCTTGCGAAACGCATCATTCCTTGACGATCCCGAGTTCGGCGAAGTGGTGGCGAATCCGGTGCACATAGGCGGCGAACTCGGCGCTGTCGCGTACCGCAAGCCGGCGCGGGCGCGGCAAATCGATGGCGATCGTATCGACGATCATGCCCGGCGCCTTGCTCATCATCACCACCCGATCGGATAGGAAAACGGCTTCGACGATCGAATGGGTGATGAACAGCAGCGTCTTGCGGGTGTCCTGCCAGATCTGGGCGAGCTCGACGTTGAGATCATCGCGCGTCATCGCGTCCAGCGCGCCGAACGGCTCATCCATCAGTAACAGTTCGGGATCGGCAAGCAACGCGCGGCAGATCGAGGCGCGCTGACGCATGCCGCCCGAGAGTTCCCATGGAAAACGATGCTCGAAACCGCCGAGGCCGAACCGGTTGAGCAGCGCGAGCGCGCGGTCCCGCTCGTCGGCGCGCGGCTTGCGGGTAAATTCGATCGACAGCAGCACATTGTCGAGAATCGTCCGCCAGTCCAGCAGCACATCGCGCTGAAACACCACCCCCAGCCGATCGGGCGGACCGTGCAGCGATTTGCCGCCGACCACGATTTGGCCCGATGAGACACCCTCAAGTCCCGCGACCAGCTTCAGCAGCGTGCTCTTGCCGCAGCCGGATGGGCCCACCACACTGACGAATTCCTGCGGACGGATATCGAGACTGATATTTTCCAGCGCCGCGACCGGACCACGCGGAGACGAATAGGTCTTCCCCACGCGGTCCAGAGCAACGTAGGAGGCCGCGGCAATCGTTGGCGCCGTCGTGGTCATATCACTCGACAAGCGCGTTGGTGTAGTAGTCGGCCACATTCCAGCCGGCATTGACGACGCCAGCGGCTTGCATCGACTTCAGCGCGGCCTCCCAATCTTCACGCGCCTGCCAACCGATCGGTTTGCCCTGGGTCGCCGGCGTATCGAAATAGTCGAGTGTGAGCTTGATCTGGCTCAGCAAGATGACCGGGTCGAGCCTCGCATCCGGACGCTCCGCGATCATCGCCTTGACGCCGTCCTCCGGGTTGTTCCGCAACTGCTGCCACGCGCGCTGCTCGACCTGGATCAGCCGGTGCAATGCAGCGCCCCTGTTCGCAATGGTGTCCTCCCGGGCGACGAGACCGTAGCTCGGAAATGCGATGCCGGCGTCGGAAGCCAACAGGCATTTCGAGGGCCGTGGCTGTTCGGCGATAGGCAGAGCCGATCCCACAGTCGACATCAGCCCATCGGCACGCTTGGCGATGTAGGTCCCCCACAAGGCGGCGGGATCGACGACATCGACCTTGAGATCATCGCGATTGAGACCGCCTGATTTCAAATAGGTGTCGATGAAGGGGGCCCATGGACTTGCCGCAAATACGACAACGGTCTTGCCACGCAGATCGGCTGCGCGATTCATCGGCGAGTCCTTGTCGACGAGAATGCAGAGGTCAGTGCGACGCTGAAATGTAGCGATCGAACGGATAGTCGCCCCCTTGGCGCGGGCAGAACCGACCAGACCGACTTGGACCTGGCCAACATCGGCCTGCCCGGCGTTCACGAGCTGGATCGTGTTGCCGGAGCCGCGGCCGTCCTGAATGTCGACGTCGAGATTGGCTTCTTTGAACCAGCCCTTGTTTTGTGCCAGATGCATCGCGGCCTGGACGCCCCACGGCGAGAAGTCGAGCCGCACGGATATTTTATCCTGCGCCGATGCAGGTGAAACGCCCGCGCCGACCGCAACACCCAGAAGCAACAGGGTCGACAGAAAAATCCTTCTCATGTCCCAATCTCCGGTTTGATCAATCTGTGTCGGCGCCAGCCGTCTCTGCCGGCGAAGTCAAATAACTCAATACCATCTCGACAACGTGATGACGGCGCTTGAGCACGCGCCGGCGCGCCGCGAGATCGCGGTCGAGCAGCCAGGACAGCGTGTGCTGATTGGACAGGAAAAAATAAGCAAGCCCGGAGATCGACAAATACAGGTCAACCGCGTCGACATTGGTTCGGAACACGCCTTCATCCTGACCCCGCTTCAGGAGAATGCGGATGGTATCGAGCAGGCCGCTGTACAGCGATTTGGTCGAACTTGAGCTCTTCAGATGTTCGGCATAGTGAATGTTCTCGATGCTCATCAGCCGGATCAAATCGGGGGTCGCGACGAAGTGATCGAACGTGCTGCTGACCAGCCGCTTCATCCCCTCTACCGGAGGCAGATCCCGCAAATCCTGATCCTGCTGCCGGGCGCGCAAATCGGCATAGATGCGCTCCAGCACCGCAAGGTAAAGCGCATCCTTGGAGCCGAAATAGTGATAGATCAGGTTCTTGTTGACACCGCTCTGCTCGGCGATGCGATCGACACGCCCGCCGCTCAATCCATGGGACACGAATTCGATACGCGCCGCGTGCAATATCTTGGCGCGGCTCGCTTCCGGGTTTCGGACGATCTTGGGCAATCGTGACACCACCCTAAGCTCCATGACGCGTACCCAAAAGCTCTGGCGTGGCGACCCGTTGGGAGCGTAACCGGGCGGTCGCCTCGACGTCCAGCACGCCGCGCGGTCCGAACATGACAGCGTAATGCCGTTCGGCGAAGGCCGCGGTGATCTTGCCGTCGATAAAATCTTCACGCACCTGTTCCAGCTCCCGCAGCAGCGGATCGCCGAACCCGCCGGCGCCGGCCTGTTCGTGGATGATCAGCGTATCTTGGGTGACCATCGTGGTGATCTTGCCCGGCAGCGCGTTGCGCTCATTGCCGATCTCGATGAAATTCCGTGACGACCCGCCGGGCTCGCCGCCGCTTAGGCCATAGGGCTGAAACTGGACGCGGTCGGTGCGCAACTGAAGCAGGGCCTCCGGCGCGAGAATGCGATAGCTACGCCGGATGCCGACGCCGCCGCGGTATTGGCCCGCGCCACAACTGTCGGGAACAAAGGAGTAGTCCTCGATACGAACCGGGTGCTCAGCCTCCATCACCTCCACCGGCATGTTGGACAGATTCTGCGAGGCGTTGGTGACGGCTTCGAGTCCATCCTTGTCGGGACGTCCGCCCCACGCGCCGCAAATCATATCCACGATGATGAAAGGCTGGCGGTTGGGCCGTAACCCGCTGATGCAGATCACGCTGTTACCGCCCTCGCCCGCCGCCGGCACCTTGTGGGGGACGATTTGCGCGAGTGCGCCGAGCATCGTGTCGAACACGCGGTAACCCGTGAGCGCGCGCGCCGCGCAAGGGCCAGGCATGACCGGATTGAGCACCGAGGCCTCCGGCGCCTTCACGGCAATGCAGCGGAACAGGCCCACATTGTTGGGCACGTCCTTTGCCAGCACGCAACGCACGCTGAGATAAGTCAGCGAATGCGTGAAACTGAGCGTCGAGTTCAGCGCCCCCTTCACCTGTGGCGAGGAGCCGGTGTAATCGACCAGCAGCGTGCCGTCGCCGTTGACGGTAATCGCGACCTTGATCGGAATCGGCGCGTCGGAGAATCCGTCATTGTCGATATAGTCGACGAAACGATAGGTCCCCTTGGGCCAGGTCTTGATTTCCTGACGGGTGAGCCGCTCGGCATAGTCGAGCAGTTCCTGCATATACGCATCGACCTCGTCGGCGCCGTAGCGCTGCAACAGCTTCTCCAGCCCGCGCTTGCCGACCTGGGCAGCGGCGAACTGCGCCGAGAGATCGCCCCAGACACGGTCCGGCACCCGGACGTTGATCTTGATCAGGGCCTCGAGGGTGGTGTTGAGCACGCCGCGATCGTAGAGCTTGAGCGGCGGAATCCGTAAGCCCTCCTGGTAGATCTCGGTCGAATCCGACGCATTCGAGCCCGGCACCCGGCCGCCGACATCGGTGTGATGGCAGATCACCACCGCGAAGGCACGCCGCTCGCCGCCAAAGAAGATCGGCACGAACATGAAGATGTCGGGCAGATGCATGCCGCCGTGATAGGGATCGTTCATGATGACGACGTCGCCATCGTGAAGATCGCCCTCGAATTTCGCCAGCACCGACGCCATGGCTTCCGGAATCGCACCGAGATGCTGGGCGATGGTCTTGGCCTGCGCCACCATCTGGCCGTCGCCGGCGCAAAGCGCCGCGGAAAAGTCCATCACGTCCTTGACGATCTCGGAGCGCGCGATCCGCACCACGGTGTAAGCCATGTCGTCGGCGATCGAATCCAGTCCGCTCTTGATGACCGCGAAGGTGATCGGATCGACTTTCATAGTTCGAACTCCAGCACAATGCAGCCGATGGCATCCTTGTGCACCATGGCGTCCGGCGGCACGACGATCGTCGCATCGAATTCCTCGATGATCAGCGGCCCTCGGCGGGCTGATGGCCCGACCGCGCTGCGGTCGACGATCTCGACGGCCACCGCAGCCCCGCCTCGGGCAAAGGAAATCCGCCGCGTGCCGCTTCGCGACGATCCCGCCCTCGCGGCGATCTTCATGTTGCCGAAGTCGAGACGGTTGTCGCGGAGGCCACGGCCGGCCACGCGCACCTTCATCAACTCGATCGGCGTATCGTCACGATAGCCGTAGGTCTTGAAATATTCGGCGATGAATCGTTCGCGGATCTGGACGAAATCCTCGCCCTCGAATGGCACGGTGAGTTCAGTGGCCTGGCCCTCGTGGCGCAAGTCCGCTTCCCAGATGAACGCGGTGCGTTCGGCCTGATAGCCGTCGCCGGCGAGCTGCACGGAGACTTGTTGCTGCAGCTCCGCTTTGATCGCCCGCAGGTCGGCGACATCGGTGCGGTCGAGGCGCCGGCTGACCGTCTTTAGTGCCGTATGTTCGATATCGGAGGCGAGCATGCCGAGCGCGCTGAAGATGCCCGACATCGGCGGCACCACGACGCGTGGAATGCCGAGCTGCCGCGCCAGATCGGGCGCATGAACGCCGCCATTGCCTCCGAAGGCCATCAGCGTGAGATCGCGGGGATCTCTTCCCCGTTCGACGGTGACCGCACGAACCGCGCGGGCCATCGCGGCATTGGCCACCGCGCGTATGCCATGCGCCGCGTCTTCCAGCGGCAAGCCTAAGGGATCGCCGACATGGGAGCGGATCGCCGCCTCGCTCAACGAACGGTCGATGTTCAGCTTGCCGCCCGCCAGCGAGGTGGCGTTGATGAAGCCCAACACCACGTTGGCATCGGTCACGGTCGGCCGGTCATTGCCGAGGCCGTAGCACACCGGTCCCGGCACGGCGCCGGCAGACTGCGGCCCCACGATCAGGAGGCCGCCCTTGTCGATGGCGGCGATCGAACCGCCGCCGGCGCCGACCTCAGCGATGTCGATCGCCGGCACCTTGAGCATGTAGCCACCGGCCTTGATGAAGCGGCTCGATGTCGAGATGCCATCGCGAAATTCATATTCCGAGGTCATGCTGGGGCGGCCGTCCTCGATGATGACGGCCTTGGCCGTGGTGCCGCCCATATCGAAAACGATGACATCGCGGTCGTTGCGGGCGACACCCAACCTTGCCGCGCCGATTCTGGTCATGACATCGAACGGCGGCATGCTCGCTGCGAACGTGACTTGCGAAAAGCCGGTGCTGGTGGTGGCCTCCGGTCCTGCCGGGGGCGTCATCGGCGCCGCTAGACTCGGCA
>JAQGKC010000447.1 GCA_028290305.1 Bradyrhizobium sp. | reverse complement strand
CCGCATTCGCCCCGACAAGCGAAGTGGCGAAGCGGGAGGATATTGATAGTATGCCGCCGATACGGCTGCCGAGAGGACCGTCTTGAACGTTCTTAAGCCTCACACGGTGCAGAAGATCGGAGTGCTGCTCGCGGGCGGCCATAGTCTGCGCTCCGTTGCTCGTGCGCTTAAGATCAAGAGGACAACGGTCACCCGGTACGCCCTAACGTTACAGCCGGAAAAATGCGTCTGTGGATTGCCGGCCCGGCATAAAGGATGGTGCGGTCCGCGCTTTCTCAAAACCGTAGTCGAAGATAGTGCCTTAGCGCAGGTAAATGCGGACTTCGTTGAACCGCCAAAACCGATCAAACGGCCCGCTCCGAAAATTCGGACGGAATATCCCTATTGTGGCCGGGACGCCTCGGATGGATACAAACTTCTGATGGCCGTCAATTCTGCCGTTCCGAAACGCGCCTCTGAAGATAGCCGAGCCGACATCTGCCAAGATTTGATCTTGGCCGTTCTTGAGGGTGCGGCCAGTATGAACAACCTGAGCGACGGATCGGCGTCAGCAATCAGGAAATACAATCAACTTTACCCGCCGAGGTTTGGTCCGGTTTCTCTACATGAATCGTTGACCAATGACCCCAACGGGCCAACGCTCATGGATCGCATATGAGCGACCATCACGACAGGGTTTCGAAGCGAGATATCCTGCTGCAGCTGTACAGCGAAAGGAAAATAGCGCGCGTCGAATTGCTGGCGGGCCGCATGTGGCAGCAGTTGATGCATGAGGGATCGATACAGCCATCCTGCTCGTTTGACTTTTCCATATCAATCTGGGCGTCAGGCACTTGGCAAGCGGACGGGGATTTAACGGACACTCAATACCGGGCGATGCGACGGCGCGGCATTCTAAGGCGCGCCCTCGGCTATGGCGTCGCCGACATGCTGGATTCGGTTTTGCTTCCCGACGTGGGGCGCGCCGAAATTCTACGAACGTATAATGGTGACGGGCGCTCAGTAATTGAGAGGCTTTGCTTTTCGCTAAAGGAGGTTGCCGTTTGTTTGGGTTTTTCCACACGAATTATTTTAGCGGACGGCGAAACCGATCCGGACCACTTGGCACATATCGAGATGATGGACTTTGAGCTGGCGGAAGGCTTGACGGAGTGAATGCGCAAAAATTTGCTAAATGATTTTCGAAAGAAGATATCTCCATGACGAAGATACCCACAGCACCGTTAACTATTTAACCCGCAGAACAATTGAACGAAGCTGCGATTTTACGTTGCAAGTTAACCAATGAAACCGGGCACATTTGACATTTCCCGCAGACCTGATATGACTTGTGAAATTCAAGGTGTCGAGAGAAGTATCCGCCCGCAGGCTTTTTGAGTCGGCGGGTTTTGTCGTTTTGAGGCTTGCGTATGGTTCGGCCGGGACAGATCGCCGAGCCGAAACCATTGCCGATCGACCGCGCCAAGCAACTGACAAAACCGTTCGCAGGCGATGACGCGCTGGATACTTGGGCGGCGAAACTGCTAGCGGATTCCGAGGCGTTCCAGAGCAATAAGCGCAGCGATCCGCTGGGCAATCTATTCGTCATGAATTCAAGATAGCGCGCCTGTTGCCGGCGCGTTGCGCGGTACCGGCGGTGTTCTCACCTTTGGTCCAAGACGCCCGCACGGGGCCGCGCCCCCATTCCCCTGAAATGGAGTTGAGGATGAGCATCTCTCATTGGGGGATTTTTCCGGTTGTGCAGTCCTCGCATACGGGCGCGTTTCAGTCTTGGCCGCTCAACGAGTGGATCGAGACTTGCGATCGTTACGATGCGTGGCTGCGCGCCGCGTACAAATCGGCGTGACACCTGCTTTCTCAACGGTCCCATGTCCGGGAGCAAGGTGGCCCGCGCCCCCATTCGAGAGTCGCATGAGTAACGTCGTTCCGCTGTTTCACGGTCGCGTCAAGCGCGGCAAGAAGCTGCCAAAGCCGCGCGACTGCAAAGACTGTGGCGACCCCATTGAGGCGGCGCGGCTGCAGGCCTTCAACGACGGAATGGCCGTTGTCCGCTGTATTTCATGCGCTCGCGCCCTCGAAAAGCGCTTCAACCGGCAGATGCAAGCCGTCAGGGAATGGCAGGCGGTCGAAGTCATCAGGTGATGCATGTCCGGCCGCAGCGGCTATCGGAAAACCGACCGCAAGCGCAGCCGAAATCCATCGCCGCGCGCACCGCCATCGGACTACGTGCTCCGCTTTACGCTACCCCGCATGCTTGCGGCCTTCCTCTCTCCCGGTCACCACAGCTACGGCGTCACCATAGGCTTCAACGATATCGTATTCTGCACGGGGCAGAATCCCTCGCATTGCTGCCAGCTCGCAGCGGACTTTCTCGACGGCATCGGGGCAAGGAAGTGCCCGCAGGCCATCGCGGCCACCGTCGTGAAGCTGTTGCCGTGTTCGGCGCACGCGCCCGGAAATTTCCGGAAAAATCCCGGAATATTCCGCCCCATCGGATCACATATCGATCTTGAGGCCATTCACGACAGAGTTTCGCGGTTCGCGGACAGGGCGCGGCCGTGTGCGATCGACGTCCGAACCGATGCCATCGCGTTCTCAGGTGGGGAAGGCTGGCGGGGCGTTACCCACGATTATGCCGATGAACGTCCAAGCCATCGCAGCCGAACTTGACGACCTTGCGGGCAGGGCGCGCCGGTTACCGCCGCCCTCGCATGCGCGGCCGGACGCGTTCCACGAATCCCGCTCCGAACTCGGCAAGGACATTGCGGCACTCGCGAAATGGCTGAGAACGGGGAAGAGGGATTAAGATCGCGGCCCCGCCCGCCGCAATCGCTGCTATCGGTTGACGGTATTGTCGAAGGCAAAAGCTTCGTCCCCGCGCCAGATCTGATCGAGTGGATATCCGCAACCTTCCTCGAGGAAGGCGCACCGCTGGAAAACCCGGAGCATGCGCATCTGCGGATGGCGAGCATCGGTGCATTGTGGACATCCGTTCCGAACGCCCGCAACGGCCGTTCCATCGTCGGCCAGGCCGAATTGGGCCAGCACATCGGCGGCATGGGCAAATGGAACCGCGCCAGGGCCGAACAGCAGGCAGAAGAGTGGTTCGGGGAACAGGTTCCGGACTTCATCCTGACGTTTGATGCAGGGTACGCCGATCAATGCAGCGACGCCTCGTTCTGCGCGCTGGTAGAGCACGAACTATCGCACTGCGGGCAGGAGCGGGATGAGTTCGGGATGCCCCGCTTCAGGAAGTCCACGGGGATGCCGGCGTTCTGCATGAGGGGCCACGACGTCGAGGAGTTCGTCGACGTCGTCCGCCGCTACGGCGCCGATACATCCGGCGTCCGCGCCATGATCGATGCTGCTGCGGAAGGTCCGACGGTTGCTGCGGCGGATATCGGGTTTGCGTGCGGGAATTGCGTGAAATGACCGGGGACTGGCCGCTTTAGCCGGCTTTACGGAAAATGGAGAAAGGCGAAGCGCTCAATTTCGTGTTGAAACGCGAGATTGTGCAGCGGCTTGCCCGCTTCGATACCCCGACCCAGACCGCCAAGGCGATAAAAGCCGAGCACGGCTTCGACCTGAGCATTCCAAGGATCGTTTTCTATGACCCGACCACAAAGAACGGTGCTGCGCTATCCGCGGAACTGAAGGCGCTCTTTTTCGAGACCCGCGCCGCTTTCCTGAAGGATATCGACAATATCGCGGGAGCCAACAAGGCCGTCCGCCTTCGCCGGCTCGATCGCATGGCAACCGCAGCGGAAGAGCGCGGTAATATGGCGTTGGCGGCACAGCTTCTTGAGCAGATGGCGAAGGAATCCGGTGACGCGTTCACGAATCGTCACAAGCTGGAACACACCGGCCCCGGCGGCGGCCCGCTGAAATATGAACGCATCGAACGCGTCATCATCGACCCTGCGAATAAAGACGGCTAGGGCATTTCAGCCGCTGCTCGCGCCGGCGCGCTACAAAGGCGCTTATGGCGGTCGAGGGTCCGGCAAATCGCACTTCTTTGGGGAGTTGCTGGTAGAGGACTGCATGCTGGAGCCCGGCATGTTGGCGGTCTGCATCCGCGAAGTACAGAAGACGCTGGCGCAATCCTCAAAGCGCCTGATCGAGGGAAAGATCGAAGAGTTAGGGCTGACGCGCGACTTCGATATTCAGAGAGAGACGATCAAGACGCCCGGAGGTGGCTTGATTATCTTTCAAGGGATGCAGGATCATACGGCCGAATCCATCAAATCGCTGGAGGGATTTCGCCGGGCGTGGGTCGAGGAAGCGCAGACCTTGAGCGAGCGCAGCCTGTCACTGCTGCGACCTACCATTCGCGCCGACGGTTCGCAGATATGGTTCAGTTGGAACCCGCGGCGCAAGAAAGACGCGGTTGACGACTTCCTGCGGACCAAAAAGCCGGAAGCCGCGATCATCGTCCCGGCAAACTGGCGGGACAATCCGTGGTTCCCGAAAGAATTGGAGGACGAGCGGAAGCTTGACCTTTCGCTTTATCCGGAACGCTACGAACATACCTGGGAAGGCGGTTACGCCAAGGCATTCGAGGGCGCCTATTTCGCGAAGCTGCTGGCCGACGCTAAGGCGAAGGGCCGCATCTGCAAAGTATCGGCCGATCCGCTTCTCCCGATACGGGCGTTTCACGACATCGGCGGGTCGGGCGCTAACGCAGATGCCTACACGATCTGGATTGTGCAGTGGGTCGGCCAGGAAATCCGCATCCTGGATTATTACGAGGCGGTCGGGCAGGTGCTCGCGCACCACGTCAACTGGATGCGCTCCCGCGGCTGGGAAAATGCGATCATCTATCTGCCACATGACGGCGTGAACGAGAATAGCATCACCGGCAAGCGATACGAGGACCACTGGCGCGACGCGAGTTTCAAAGTAGAGCCGCCGGTCAAGAACCAGGGCAAGGGCGCCGCGTCCATGCGCATCGAGGCCGTCCGCCGGCTCGGGTCCAAGATGTGGTGGAATGAGGACACCACGGAAGCGGGCCGAGACGCCGTCGGCTTCTACCATGAGAAGCGTGACGCGAACCGCAGTGTCGGCCTTGGTCCGGAACACGACTGGTCAAGCCATGCCGCGGATTCTCTTGGCCTGATGGCGGTCTGTTACGAAGAGCCGGGGCGCTCTGCGGACTTCAACCGCAAGATCGCCTATCCTGATCAGGGGTATGCATGACAAGCGTCGTCCATCGCGTCTGGGTCCAAATACGCAAGCCTGATGGCTCGGACGACGACACCGGCCAAGTCAGCGAAGGCTTCTATGTCATTGAGGGTACGACGCTGATCATGACCCGGGGCGATGGAAGCCCGGTCGACGCGCAGCTGTACCGCCATGAATTGCGGGACGGCGATAATGCAGAGGCCATCGCGCAGGTGCTGACCCGGAAAATCCGACGGCAGAAATTGGGTTTGGGCGACGATTCACCGGAAGGCTTCAACCGGCCGCTACACTATGGACGCTCGAGCGTCGCCTGACGGACCAGGCGCTTTAGTTCTCCGCGACGTAATGCGGCAAGGGAAACCGCCTCTCGGACCTCTTTCGATGTCATGCGGCAAGGACAAAGCGGTTCACCATCTCGCGGCCCCATGCAGGCGCACAGCGGCATCTCAGCTAGACGCAGCAATTCCGCTACGTCGCCTCTGCCGATTGTTTCTTGCGTTTTCTCGTAGCGTGTCATGGCAGAAAAGTATCATGGCATGGCCGTCAGTCAAAACGATGTTGCATGGATCGTCCTGCGACTGGACTTGATTGCTCTCCGGCTCGGCGTGGCCGCCTATCGAAAACGCAGAACCATGGCCTATCAACTGCAGCGCCGGAACCATGTCGACATGTCAGCCCAGGAACTCAGGGAAGCGCTTCGCGGAACGCCCGGCGCCGAAAGCCTCACCATCATCACGGCCGCGAACGGCAACCAGGTCGCGACCATGGCCGGGCAAACTTTTGAGTTCTGGCCCATGGCGACCAATGCTGAAATTCTCGAAACCCTCTCCAATCCATTCATCCGAACCGGGGAAACCAACAGCATGAGCATCACGGGATTCCAGCCCGGCGCGGTCAAGGCCGCGATTGAAGCGGCACAGCAAGGCGCGCGCGACCGTCAGGCAAAATCCATGGCGCGACTCGCCGAAGCTGGTGCCAAGGCCGCGGGCGTCGCCGATGCGATTGACCAGGTCAGCGCCAAGATCGAACAGGAAGCTGATGACGCGCTGGCGGAACTAGCGCAGTTCACCAATGGCGGGCCCGCGTGACTCCCGTCAGATCGTCCAGCATCGAAGCCATTGCGCACGATCCGGCAAGCAAAACCATGACCGTCAAATTCAACAACGGCGGGACATATCTGTTTGAAGGCGTCACCGCCGCGCAGCACGCGGATTTGATGGGCGCAAAGAGCATCGGGACGCATTTTCACAAAAACATCCGCGGCAAGTTCAAGGCGTCGAAGGTGGATGCCTGATGTCTGCCGCTCTTGATCACGCACTGCGCATGGGGTTGGCCGACATTCTGCTGTTCGACCTTGGACGACGACCCCTGATCAACAATGAGAGGCTTTGGTCGATCATCTTTAATCGGTTTGAGCCATGGTGGCCTCACGGGATCAAGCCCCGTGGCTAAAATGTCCGTATCTGACCTGAAAGCCATTCTCGCCAGCGAAAAGGCGAGCGCGCTTGCAGCGGCCGGTTCGGCACAACTCGCCGAAGATCGCGCAGACGCGATGGACTATTACCTGGGCGACATGTCCAAGGACATGCCGGCGCAGGAGGGGCGCTCCCGGGCAGTGTCGACCGATGTCTCCGACACCATTGAAGGCCTGTTGCCTGGCCTGATGGACATCTTCGCAGGTTCGGATGAAGTGGTCCGGTTCGAACCGGTCGGCCCCGACGACGAAGCCGCCGCACAGCAGGAAACCGATTACGTCAACCACGTCTTCATGCAGCAAAATCCCGGCTTCATGATCCTCTATTCCTTCATCAAGGATGCGCTGCTTTCGAAAGTCGGCATCGTCAAGGTTTGGTGGGAAGAGCGGGAAGAGGAAGAGCGGGAGACCTATTACGATCTGACGGACGATCAGTTTGCGATATTGGCGCATGCGGTTGTCGAGTCCGATGACGCAATGAGGATCGTTGAGCACACGGTGAATGACGGCTCATCGCCAGCGAAGGCGGAAGCGGCGAAAGAGCCGGAGGAAGCAACATCATGAGCCTTCGCATTGGCAACACGGTTTATATTCATGGCATGGAGCCATTCCATGTTGAGCCTGCTGAGTTCGATAGACGTGATCCTTTAGTCGCGCGCGTAATCGATCTTTTGACAGCGCGACCCGGTGCTGTAATCCGCCTGCAGTCGGCATCCCTCGCAAGCGAGGCCAAAGAGCCGAGGTCTCTCGTCCGCTTGATTTTCTGGACCGTTCTGGAAATGAAGAAGCGTGGCCTGATCTGATGGCGAGCGGTCTATTCCATCGCGCCGTCGCCGAAAGAGCGGCCCAACTCAAACTCCGCATCATGACGGACGTCGGCGAGTTCGAAGTGCCGCCGGATATAGCGCTTCGGTATCGTCAAGCGAAGCTAACCTTTCGCGGGCGCCCAGATCGTCGGACAAAGGAAGGCAAGCTGTTGATGGCGTGGGAGGCTGAATTTTTAGGCCTCCACTCGGGGCGCTGATGGCCATCCGCGATAAAGACCTCCGCGCCATCTCAGATCAATACGCGCAGAGTGGCGCATTTGCGCCGGCGCCGCAGCCGGGCCCTGCGTTTGCGGACAACCCGATGCCGGGCGATACGCCGGCGCTTGCATCGGGATTGCCGCTCGATGCTGCTCCTCAGCCTGTTGCTGCAGCAGCTGCGCAGCCTGTCACCCACGACGTCACCATCGTCACCACAAAGAAGCTGGCCCAAGCAAAGGCCATGGGCGTTCCGCCGGAGGAATTCGGCATTGAGCGCGGCGCCCGCAACATCAGGGACTGCAATTACTGCTTCCATGAAATCGTCACCAAGACCGAAGGGCAGTTGATCGCCGAAGGCTTTGACGAAGATCAGATCGCAGCGCTTGGCGACTACACCGGCAACAGCGATGTTGAAACCATCGCCCGCGATACCGAAGGCGAGCAATACGGCACCAGCGTCGGCGGCGTGAATTCCGCAGCGCGGCTGGTCAAGATCACCGAACACTATATCCGGGTGGACTATGAGGGCAGGGGTCGCCCATGCCTTTATCAGGTCATTACCGGCGGCGATCAAGGGGAAATCCTTCGCAAGGATGGCGAGGACTGTATTACGCCGTTTGATGCGATTCCGTTCGCGACGACATGCCCGGTGCCTATGACGCACCGGTTCTTCGGCCGATCGATCGCCGAATTGGTGATGCCGTTACAGCGCGAGAAAACCGCGATGAAGCGCGGCGCGCTGGACAATCTCTATCTGCATAACAATCCGCGAGTGGAGGTCGCAGAGCAAAATGCTGGACCGAATACTCTCGATGATCTGCTGGTTAGCCGTCCTGGCGGTGTGGTTCGCACGAAAACAGCGGGCGGGCTGCAATGGCAGGTCGTTCCCGATGTTACGGGCTCGATCTTCCCGATGCTGCAATATCTGGACGCGGAACTGGAAACCCGCACCGGTCTGAGCAAGCAGTCGCAAGGCATCGACGCCAACGCGCTGCAGAACCAGTCGGCAACAGCCGTGGCGCAAGTATTCAGCGCCTCGCAAATGCGCGTCAAGCTGATCGCGCGCATCATGGCGGAAGGCGTGAGGGATATCTTCTCGCTGCTGCACGGCACGATCCGAAAGCACGGACAGCAGGAACAGACCGTCCGGCTTCGCAATTCATGGGTCAGCGTCGATCCCCGCGGCTGGAAAACTCGCGACGACATGACCATCAATGTCGGGCTTGGCACCGGCAGCAAGGCCCAGCAGTTCGCGCAGACCATGGCGATCGGGAACGTTCAGAAGGAGATCGCCGCGGCCGGTAAAACCAACCTGGTCGGCGACAAGGAACTCTACAACACTGCGGCCGAACTCACGCGCATCATGGGCCACAAGAACCCCGACCGGTTCTTCAAGGACCCGGCCGCAATCGATCCGAAAACCGGCAACTGGCAAACCCGGCGCCACCGCCCCAAGCCGATCCGAAACTGGCGATCGAGCAATCCAAGGCGCAGCTGGCGCAGCAAACCGCCGAGCACAAAGCGCAGTTGGAGCAGCAGAAACAGCAGAGCGACGCCCTTCACCAGCAGGTCAAGGCGCAGGCAGAAATTGAGCTGGCCAAGATCAAAGCCGAACTCGACGCCAAGCTGAAGATCATCGACGCGCATATCAAGATCACTACCGCCGAACAGTCTCACCGGCACGCGCAGCAAGAGCATCACACCAGCCAGCATCAGGATCACCAAGCCCACCGTGCCGACGTGGCGGGCGCGGCGCTGGACTTGATCGCTTCGGCGCATGCGCACGATACGAAGATTGAGCAGATGCACAGCGCTCCGAAAGATGACAATTGAAGCGAAGCCAAGCCAGCCGGCAGCTTTTTTTGCAATACCACACCGAACGCGCGTTTGGTTGGTATGTTCCTGACCTTCGGTGGCGCGCCAAGTTGCGTAAGTTATATCCTGTTGATTGGGTAGCGGCGCATCATAGAGGCCATGTGCCTACGAATTTGTACAACGAACAAGCAAGACGATTAAAAGTGTTTAAGAACGAGATATCCCGATTAGCATGACCGACGAATCCAAACTCTTGATCGACGACAACCGCGGCCGCCGCGCGCAGGCGCTGCTCGATGACGAATTGCTGGCGGGCGCGTTTAAGGGCCTTGAAGACGCATACACTGCCGCATGGCGCAACACCACGATTGATGATGTTGCGGCGCGCGAGAAGCTGTTCCTCGCCATCAACATCGTCGGCAAGGTCCGCGATCATCTCACGGCAGTGGTCAATAACGGCAAACTCGCGGCAGCTGAATTGAAGCAATTGGCCGATGTCGCCGAGCGCAAAAGGAACTGGCACGAAATTCAATAGGAGCCGAGATGCAAGGTTTACGGGCTTACGTTCAGCGCGATTGGCGCGGCGGCAACCGGCTAATCCTCGTGAAAGATCAGGCGGCAGGCAAGATCGGCGTCCTCTCCGGTTTCACTTGGGAAACCTATGAAGAGGGCAGTTGCTTTGACGGGCAATCTGGCCTTGGCAATGCCGATGACATGATCCAGCAGATTTTGGACAAGGCATGGGAGGCGGGCTTCCGTCCATCCGGCTTTGCCGACGTGAAGAATGAAACGAGCGCGCTCCGCGAACATCTTGCGGACATGAAGGCAATTGCCTTCCACCAGCTCAAGATGAAGTAATTGCCGTTAGGCAGTCAGCACTCACTCCCTTTTGACGGCTGTAGGATTTACAGACCGGATAGCTAGGCAAATAGCCGACACCATCAAGATTGCCGTCAAAAACTAGATTGCCGTTAGGCAATAGGCACTGACCGGCCTGCATTTCCGGTCGCACCGGCCCCGTTTCGGGGCCGTTTTCATTTCAACCAAAAGGATTTTCTATGTTGGATTCCCGCGCTCCCGCGGCCACAGCCGCGCCCGCACTTTCTGCATCCACATCCCACATCACGCTAATGGGCCGCCCCTTCGGCGCGCCGCGCATCCACATGGATGAAAACGCAGGCGGCGGCAGCGATGCCGGCCCTATCGCGTCAACACCGCTTCCCGCCGATGCGCCGAGCGCCTTTGCCTCGCCATCGAGCGCTGCCAGCTATCTCGCGGCGCTGCGCCACAAGAAGGCCGCAGCGCCGGCTGAGCCCGCCGACGGAGAACCCGAATCCACTGCCGAGAGCGCCGAAGACCCGGCGACCGCAGAAGACGAATTGGCGCAAGCCAACGACGGCCCGGCTGAAGAGCCGACCCCCGGCGAAGACCCCTCTGATGCCGAACCGGAAGCCGAGCCGCTTCCGCCCATCGAGCGCCCGAGGTCTTGGACAAAGGACGTAGACGAGGACTGGAAGGCCTTGCCTCGCACGGTGCAGGAAAAGATCGCAACGCGCGAACAGGAACGAGAGACCGCGATACGCCGAAGTCAGAACGATGCCGCTGAAAAGCTCAAAGGCCTGTCGGCCAAAGAGGAACAGGCGGAACAGGCAAGGGTACAATACGAAGGCAAGCTGAAATCAGTCGTTGACGTTCTCGAAAGGGAGCAGCTGCGCGACTTCCCCGACATCAGATCGATGGCAGACATCGAGAAGATGGCAGGCGATGCCACGCGGCTATCGGCTGAAGCGGCGGCTCTTTGGGCAACCGACCCGTTTGCGGCAGGTCCGCTGCAGGCGCAGGCCCAGATGCTGCAAAGCAAGCTGCAGGCATGGAGCGTTCACCAGCAGAAACTGGCGGCGGCCCATACCGAACTTCAGCAGGCCGATGCTCGCCAGGCCACCGCGCGCCAAACCGAATGGGCGAATTTCGTCACTTCGGAGAACGCCAAAGCGGCCGAGCACATCCCCGAACTGGCCGACAAGGCCAAGGCGGCGGACCTCACGAGCAAGGCGGCGACATTGCTTTCCGAAGTCGGCTTCAGCGATGAAGACCTCGCAGGATTCTCGAAGGGCGAAAAGGTTTCACCTTACGACCATCGGTTCCAGCGTCTCCTCTTTCACGCGCTGAAATACACCGCGGCAAAAGCAGCCCCTCCGAAGGCGGCCCCAAAACCTGTCCCACCGGTCCAGCGGCCCGGAATCACCCCGCCTCGCGGCGCGCAGGATTCCGAGCACCTCAAAGACCTCACCCGAAAACTCGAAGCCTCCGGTTCGCTGAAGGACGCAATCGCGCTGCGCGCTGCGCAGACACGAGCGGCCGGCCGCCGGGCATCATAAGGAACACACCCAACTATGGCACTCCCAACCAACACCCTTGCCACCTATTCTGCGATTGGCAATCGCGAAGACCTGTCGGACATGATCTACCGGATCGATCCGACCGACACCCCGTTCATGACGCTGGCGGAAAAGGAAAAAGCCACTGCCGTTAACCACGAATGGCAAACCCAGGCGCTGGCCGCGGCCGACGGCACCAACGCGCAGCTGGAAGGCGATGATCCGACCACCACTGCCACCACGCCGACGGTGCGCCCCGGCAACATCTGCCAGATCTCCTACAAGGTTGCCCGCGTGTCGGGGACCCAGCAGGCGGTCGACCATGCCGGCCGCGACAACGAACTGGCCTACCAGGAAATGCTCAAGGGCCTTGAGCTTAAGCGCGACATGGAAACGGTGCTGGTCGGCACCAACCAGGCCAAGGTCACTGGCGACGCCACCACGCCGCGCAAGACCGCGTCCGTCCTGTCGTGGCTGAAGTCGAATACCAGCAAGGCCACCGCGGGCACTGCTGGCGTCGACCCGGCCGCAGCCGACGGCACCGGCACCCGCACCGACGGCACCCAGATCGCGTTTACGGAGGCGCGCTTCAAGACCGTGTTGCTGTCGGCGTGGAATAACGGCGGCAAGCCCACCAAGGTCATGACCGGCGCCTTCAACAAACAGGCGTTCTCGACCTTCACCGGCCGCGCGACGCCGATGGAAGACACCAAGTCCAAGAAAATCGTGGCGTCGGTCGACGCTTACGAATCGGACTTCGGCGTCCTGAAGGTGGTCGCCAACCGCTTCCAGCGCGCGCGCGATGTGCTCGTTCTGGAAGAGGACAAGTGGGCGGTGGCCTACCTGAACGGCCGCAAGATGATCTCGCTTCCGCTGGCGAAAACCGGCGACAGCGACCGCAAGCAAATCCTGTCCGAATATGCCCTCGTTGCGCGCAACGAGAAGAGTTCGGGCGGTGTGTTCGATTGCACTACGTCTTGATCAGCATCGGGGCGGCGTAACAGCCGCCCCTTTCATCTCTTGAAAGGAATTCCCCCCGATGTCCACGGTTTTCACCGCGAACTACGATTCCCCCGCCAACACCCGCGGCGCGGCGGCGTCGGTCCTGCCGACTCAGGCCGCGACCACCAACGCGGCAGGCACGCTCAGGCAGGATCAGCTGGTCCCCTTCGTCGGCCGCTACCGGTTTCCCACCATTACCGGCAATCTCGGCACACTGTCCTCGCTCGGAACCAACAAGACCCTGGTCGCCGGCACCACCTATGTTGCGGACCTGTTCATTCCGCTCGCGAGTGTGCTTCTGACCGGCATTGGCGTGCTCAACGGTGCTACCGTCGGCACCGACAAGGGCATCGTGTCGCTTTACGATGCGACCGGTGTGCTGCTGGCTCAATCGGCGGCCGCAGGTGCCACGACTTCCGGCGCCAACGCATTTCAGCAATATGCGTTCACGGCGGCTTACACCACGATCAAGCCGGGTCGGTTCTTTGTCGCGTACCAGTCCAATGGCACCACGGACACGATACGCACGATCGCGACCGCGACATGGATCGACGTTCTGTCGCAATCCAATGCTGGCGTGTTCGCCACACTTCCCGCATTGACCCCGCCCACAACGTTCACGGCCGACGTCGGACCGGTCGCCTACGCCTACTGATTTTCAGCTTCACCGGCTTTTTTCATCTGCGGGCGGCCCTCGGGTCGCCCTTTTTCTTTTGGAGGTTTCCCATGGCACTTCCCGGCAATCACGTTCTCAACACGCTGCATCTGACAGCTTACACCCCGTCCTGCGGCGGCACGCCGGTCGCGGCTTACATGCGCGCGCCGTTCCGCGGCGCCATCCAGAAATTCACCGGCATCCTTGGCGGCGCGATCACCACCGCCGACGGCACGGTGACCGTCACCAACGCAACGCAGAGCACTACCATCGGCACCTTCACGGTGACGCAGTCCGGTTCGGCCGCTGGACAACTATTCTCCGGAGCGCCCCTGACCAGCGCCGTCGCTCAGGTGAACCCTGACGATGTGCTCGTGTTCACGCCCTCGGGCGCGTCCGGCGCGACGATCCCGATGCATTTCTCGCTCGCCGTCCGGTCGAACTGACCATGGCGTTCTTTCCCAAGCAGCCAGCGTCCCGCCAGGGCGCTGTGCAGGCCGTAGCCTATACGGGAACGGCCGCCACCATCGCCAACGCCTTCGGTCCGGAGACGTTTCAAATCCGGCTCTGTGCCAACTCCGCGTGCCATTACCTGGTGTCGGAAGCGGCCAACGTCATCCCCGCTACCGTTGCCAACGGCTCGTATCTGCCGGCCAACGTCATCGAATTTGTAATCGTGGCTCCGGGCCAGAAGATTTCCGTCATCCAGGCCTCGACCAACGGCCTCGTAACGGCGACCGCCGGCACGCTCAACGTCACGGAGATGTCGTGATGGATGGCGTTTCGGTTCGCGCACACCTCGACGCCAACGGCAAAGACCTTGCCATAGAGCACGTCCAGGACGTGGAACCCATCCTGCAATGGAACAAGGAAGCGCGCCGCGACGAACAGCGCAGCGATTGGGGCCGCCACGTCGCCCGGATTCCGAACGTCATCTATGTGAAGTGGCTCGATGAAGAGCATGCCAAGGGCAATACGTCCTTGCGCATGCACTCTGCCGAGTTCGACGCCATCGTCCAGAAGAAGCTGGCCGACCCGGATTGGGCTTACTTGCGGGTCGATCGACCGGCGCTGCAGGCCGGATGGTCGGCGGGGCTGACATGATCGGCAGCTACACCGACCTTCAGGCCGCGGTGATCGAATATCTCGCGCGCGAACAGGACGCGATTCTGACCGCGCGGGTGCCGACTTTCATCCAATTGGCGGAAGCCAAATTCAACCGCGAATTACTGGTGCGCCAGATGGAGCGCCGCTCCACCACCATCATGGGCGATGGCGAAGACGAGCCTGAATTCGTATCGCTCCCCGACGGCTTCCAGTCGATGCGCCGGATCAGGCTGTCGTCCGTAACCGGAAAGCCGCACCTCGAGTACATGGCTACCGCAGCACTTGATGAATTCCGTTGCGCGCGCGCCGACACGCCGGGCCGGCCGCAATACTTCGCAATCTACGGCAACGAAATTGAAATCGCGCCGACGCCGGATGGTCCGTACACGGTCGAAATGGTGTTCCGGCAGAACGTGCCGCCGCTGGCGGCGAATGCCTCAAACTGGCTGCTCACGCTCGCGCCGGATTTGTACCTCTATGGCGCGCTGCTGGAATCGGCCCCCTACATCAAAGAAGACGCGCGCATCCAGACCTGGGGGCTGGGCGTCTCTACGGCGCTTGATGGATTAAACCGGCTCAGCCTGGCCTCGACATTCAACGCCGGCCCGCTGGTCATGCGGGTTTCCGGGAGTACTCCCTGATGGCAACATCCAATATCTGGACCAGCCTCGATGGGGGCCCGTTTGCCCACGGCCTCGACATTGAACAGACCTCGCCCGTCGGCGGATCGTATACCGGGCCGGTCAGCTTCAACACGATCAACGTCATCGATCAGGGCGTGAGCATCACGAGCCCCGGCACGGATATAGACAATTTTGGCCTCTCCAACGGCAATCTGGTTGGTCTGCGCGTAAATTATTCCTCGGCTGGCGGCGATATCCGCGGGGCTGCGATCGCGGCCTATCGAGCCACGGGCCCCACCGCCGGTTCGTACTACGGCTTCACCGGAAGCATCTACACCAACGTGCCCGGCGGGAACCAGCTGCTGTGGGGCAATATCGGCGTCGCGCAGGTGGGGCCAGCGGGCTCCGCGTCGCTGATCATCGGCACGGAGGGAGAGGTCGCGGTCTACGGCGCAGGCACAGTCCAACAGCGCATCGGCGTCAACGCCAACTCGCAAGGGCCTAACCAGGCGGGCACGGCCCTCGACGCCGCCTACGCCGTAAGCGCCGGGGGCGGCACCTCGAGCGCTGCGCCGTTCAAGAAGATGTTCGCCGTCACCAAGGCGCTCCTTGGCACGGCTCCCTTGGACACGGCTGGCGATATTTTCTGGTCCGACACGGCGATGACCATCGCCAACGTGTTCAATTCGTCGAATTGGACGGTGACGGGCAACTTCGCAGACTTTCCGAACTTCGGCATCAACGGCGCGGGCCAAGCCTCCTTTGGCCTTCCTATCTCAACCATCACTGCGAATTTTGGGTTTCAGGTCGGTGGTTCGGCGAAGGGGCTCGTTGGGATAGGGACGAGCGCCAACACCACGACCGGCGCCAACTTCGTCGATGTACGAAACTCAACCATTGCCGCCGAGGTGGTTCTGCTGGCGAACGAGGCCGCCAGAACCACCGTCCGATACGGGCTGACGCTCGGCAACTACACGGAGATGTCGAGTTTCTCTGGCAACGGGCAGATCATCGGCACCAACAACAGCGCCCCGCTGATGTTCGGCACCAACAACGTCAACCGGATGCAGATCGCATCCGGCGGTCAGGTCAATGTTGGGCCGAATGTCGCCGCGACCGCCAGTTTCACGATCAACCGTAATACCGTTTCGCCGGCTCCCAGTGGTGGCAGCAACACGATCTTCCAGACGAGCGGAGGAGATGGCGCCGGCAGTTTGGCGCTGACGGACAATTACGGCGGCACGTTTGGAGTAATGGAGTTCCGCTCAGCTAGAGGGACTGGAGCCGCGTTCACGGCGAGCCAAAGCGGCGACAGCTTCGGGCTGATCGGTTTTCTTGGTGCCCAAGCCGCCAACACGTTCGCCGCCGACAGCGGCGGCGCCGGAGGTGCATTCATCGCCGCCAGCGCGACGGAGAATTGGAGCGCTACCAATCAGGGAACGCAACTGAAATTCTTCACCACGGCCAATGGTACCGCCGCCATCGGCCTCAATATGATACTCAAAAACACGGGCATGTTGAGCGTTAATGCCGCTACTGCAATCCCTGCGGGGGGATCGCAGGGAGCCGGGCTCGGGCTCTCTTCGACTGCGAATTTCGGAATTTTCTTCGGCTCAGGCGTGCCGACGCTCTCTGCCGCGCAAGGCTCGCTCTATCTGCGAAGCGATGGCTCCAGCACGTCGACTCGCATGTACGTCAACACGAATGGCAGCACCGGTTGGACGAATGTGACGACGGCAACCTGATGCGACCTATCCGAATACGGAATTTGAACCAATTCGGTCCCGCAGCCGCTCGTCATTTCTAGCGGAATATTTTTTCAGGGTATCCGCTTCCGGCGCCCGCAAACCGCCGGTTGAACAGATAGCGCAGGGCCGTTCCGACATAGCCAGGA
>JAQGKC010000373.1 GCA_028290305.1 Bradyrhizobium sp. | reverse complement strand
ATCGGCGCTGTCGCAACGGCCAACTACATGAGGGGTATAACATACTACCATACCGGACGAACTCCGGAAGCTCAGGGCCTGCTGGAATTGTCGCTGTATCGTGATGACGAAGCTGCGCGGCGATTGCTGATCAAGCGGTTTGGCTACGATCGCAAGGTCGATAACTTGGCCGGTCTTGCGACCTTGGCGTGGTTGCGCGGCTCTCCGGATCAAGCCCGTAGGTTCAATCAGATGGCCGTCGCTGAAGCGCGCCAATCAAATCGGACCGTGAACCTTTGCGGGGCGCTGACTTTTGCAAGCTTCATCGCATATTTCACAAATCCAGATGACGGCGAAGCCGAGGCACTCGTGGACGAACTCGCCGGCCATGCGGGGAAATATGCTCTGCACAACTACCAGGGCTTCTGTCTCAGCATGCAGGCTCTCTACAAAATAAGGCGAGGAGGCGAAATCAGCGCAGCGTCGGCAATGCTCTACTCGGGTCTAGAGAAGTTGTCGGCGGCACGCTACGAAATTTTCAACTGGATCTTGCAAGCAGAGTTTGCGAAATGCATGGCGCTCGCGGGCCGGTCGAGGGAAGGGCTTGACGCCTTCGAGCGTGCGAAGATCGATCTTGACGAAAGCCGATGGTATGGCCCGGAATTGCACCGCATCAGGGGCGAACTGGCGCTGAGCAACGACGAGGGAGTGGCGGTTAGCAGGCAATATTTTCTGCGAGCGATCGAGCTGTCAAACAGACAAGCGAGCTTGTCGTGGGAACTCAGGGCCGCGACCAGCCTTGCTATTGCCGAAAAGTCGGTCGGGCGAAAGGAGGCCGGGTGGCGGACCCTGCAAGCCACCCACGCGAAATTTCGAGAAGGCCTTGAGACCCCCGATCTGCGGTTGGCCAAGCAGGTGTTGAACGGCTCATACCCGCCCAACACCGCCATCAACTCGTTACACTGACCGCTTGTTGCTGGAGGAGGTTTCGGCTAACACTTGATGGGCTGGGAGTGTAATTTGCACAAGATCGACGACGAACGGCACAACGATCGAATCGTCGAGGATCTTGGCGGAATAACTCATGTCGATTCAACAAATTGGCTCAGCCAGTGCCACCCGGCTTCGTTTTGGCCCATTCGAGCTCAATGTTGCCGAGCGCTCTCTGAAGAAGGCGAACCAGGTCATTCCACTTGGTGGCAGGGCTTACGACATCCTGATTGCGCTTCTCGAAAACGCTGGTGAGGTTGTCGGAAAAGCCGAGCTGATCGCGCGGGCATGGCCTGACGTAACGGTCGAGGAAGGCAGTCTTCGCGTCCATCTGTCGGCGCTGCGCAAGGCACTGGGCGACGGTCAGTTCGGTAACAAGTACATTGCGAGCATACAGGGCCAAGGCTACAGCTTCATCGCGCCGGTCGCTCGCCTTCCCGCAGATCACGACAGGGGTAATGCATCAGAGGGATTGTCCAACCTGCCGCCCGCACTGGGCCGCATGGTGGGCCGCGACAATGCTGTCCGTGAGATTCAAGGTTTGCTCCAGACGGAACAGCGCCTGATTACAATTCTGGGTGCTGGCGGTATCGGCAAGACAACGGTTGCTCTGTCAGTAGGACACGGGGCGTTGGCCGACTTCTCTGGCGCCGCATTCTTTGTCGATCTTTCAACCGTAAGCGACAAGGAGCATGTCATCGGCGCGATCGCGTCCGCGGTCGGGCTTAACCCGCAGTTTGTCGATCCAAAGGAGGTGCTGCTTAATTTTCTGCGCCCTCGCAGGGCACTTATCATTCTCGATAGTTGTGAGCATCTCATCGAGAAAACCGCGGAGATCGCCGACTATATTTTTCAAAATACCCCAGACATCTACATACTTGCGACCAGCAGGGAGGCACTGCACGTCCCTGGTGAACGCGTACTTCGTCTTTGTCCGCTGGATTGCCCGCCGGAGCAGCCAGGGCTGACTGCGTCAGAGGTGATTGCCTATCCGGCCGCACGGTTGTTCGCCGAGCGTGTCAGCGCCCGCCGCGGCGACTTTTCGCTCGGTGACGACGAAGCTCCCATGGTTGCCGAAATTTGCCGCAAGCTTGACGGCATTGCACTCGCCATCGAACTTGCCGCTGGAAGGGCTGCTATCTTCGGCGTCAGGAACACGGTGGCAAGACTGGGCTCGCGCCTTGATCCCCTGAAGTTCGGTCGCCGGACTGCAAGTCCGCGGCATCACACGCTCGAAGCGACCCTGGACTGGAGCCACGACCATCTTTCCGAGGCTGAACGAGTTGTGCTGCGACGCGTCGCGATCTTCATCGGGCCCTTCACACTGGAGGCAGCACTCGCCGTGGGAGAGGAAGGCGGAATTGACCAGTCTGGGATCGAGGGCGCGGTAGAAAATCTTGTCAACAAATCGCTCATAGTAGTGTGGCCCAGCTACCGGGGGATGCTTTACCGGTTGCTCGACACAACGCGTTCCTATGCCTTGGAGAAACTCGGTCTAAGCGGCGAGCATCATTCCATAGCGGCACGGCACGCGAACTTTTCGATCCAGTTGCTGGAACGTAGTCGGGGCAATCTCTTGGATTTAGAGCGCGCGGAAGCTCCAGCAGGTGCGCACTGCCAGACTATCTTGGAAATATCCGTGCCGCGCTTGAATCGAGCTTTGGTCCCGATGGAAACGACAATATGGCCATCAGAACGGCAGCGGCTGCCGCGCAGCTTTTTCTAGCCATATCGCTTTTTGTGGAGTGCCGAGGTTGGATGGAGAGGGCGATCGATCGGATGGCCGCGGACTGCGACCCGCGGGACCAGATGGAAATCTACGCTTCGCTTGCGTTGTCGATGATGTTTTACCACAGGAAACAGTGAAAAGGTTCGCGATGCCTTCAATTCCGCGTTGACGTTCGCGGAGCGGCGTGAAGACGCCTACCAGCAGTTACGTCTCCTCAGCGGGCTGTCGATGTATCTGCATCGCGTAATCGACGCGTCCGGCAGCCTTGACGTTGCGCTGCGCGCCGAGACTGTTGCGAAGAAGACAGCAAGACCGGAGGATGCGGCCTTCGCGGACTCGATGAAGGGGGCAGCGTATTATATGCTTGGAGACCATCTCCGGGCGCAAAAACATCTCGAACAGGCACTGCACAGCTCGCCGACTTCCCGACGGTTTAACACAACTCAGTACCTGTTCGATCTGCGCACCACATCGCTGTTTATCCTTACCCGGTCGCATTGGTTCGCTGGCAATCTTGATAGGGCTGCCCGTGCCGCTGAAAGGACCATTGAGGAAGCTGAAAGATCAGACCATCCGATCGCCCTGTGTCGCGCTCTTATTCTGACAATGCCGTTCTATTTCTGGATTGACGATTTGCAACAGGTCGAACGGAACCGTTCCGGACTTGAGCTCGCTGCCGAGAAATATTCATTGGCGCCATTTCACGCAGTCGCTGTCGGGCTCAAGGGACGGCATTTGATCCACGTCGGCCAGACAATGGAAGGCGTGCGGCATCTTCGAGATAGTTTAGAGAAGTTACGGATTTTGCGATACGAAAATTAGCGGCGAGTCTGGCAAGACAAAACGAGCGCGCGGAAGCGTTGGCTCTCATCGATCGTTCAATCGCAACGCGGCTTAACTTGAAGAGGTCTCTTCACCTTCCTGACATTCGCAAGGCAACAATCTGCGCTTTCGTTCGAGTTGCGGGCAGGATTGGAACTCGCGCGGCTTTGGGTTGATCGAGGTCAAGTCGGGAGAGCTCATGATCTCATTGGACCCATTTACGGTCGATTTACGGAAGGTCTTGCGACACCCGATCTCATTTTGGCGAGGAAAATCCTCGAACAGACGAGCGTTCGGGCGCGGCAAACCGGGCGAAGTGTAGAGAAATCATCGGGCAGAGCGAAAGCTTGAACAGACGATTGCCCGAATGACAAATAACTGAAACACAAGCCGTTAACAGAACAGGAAATGGTCAGACAGTCCGACGAGGTTCTGAGGCCGGGCACGGGGTAATGTTGAATCGTGAGGACAGATTTTGTCGACCCAGTGCACTCCCTGGGCTTAGCTTCACCGCGTGGTGACAAGGCCCAGGGTTTGCGCGCGTGATACCGCCTGCGCGCGCCTTTCCACCCCCAGCTTGGTGAAAACGCTCTTGAGGTGCGACTTCACGGTCTCAGGACCAATATCAAGGCTCCGCGCGATTTCCTTGTTGGACAATCCTTCTGCGATCAGGGTGAGAATGCCGGTTTCGCGACGGCTCAATGCGGTTAGAATCGGTGCACCGAAATTCGGCGTCAAACGATCTTGTCCTGCTCGCTGCAGACCTGCCTCGAGCCGATTGATATAAGGAATTAAATCTTGCTTGACGTTGCCACTCTCCCGGGTCGTCTGGAGCAGATTGGAAATGATTGGCCCCTCGTCCAAAACGGTCTGATAAAGACCGGCTGCAGCACACGCGGTAAGCACGCGGCGAAAACGGCTCACCGCCTCCGCGACTTTGCCCGAACTGAGCTGAACTGCCGACAGACGGATCGCAATGCAGATCAAGAATTGACGATGCTGCATTGCTTCGGCTTCGCGCTGTAGCTGTTGCAGGATTGAAATGGCTTCGTCGGGACGAGCTTGCTGGCCCAGCAAATGAGCGCGTGACAACTTGTGATGCCACCCAATTTCCGACCAGGCGCAAGGCCTTGGCGCCGGGTACTTCCGCGCAAGGTGTTCCAAGCGATCGACGCACGCGGCGGCTTCATCCAGTCGGCCATCGTTCAGGTAGAGCTGCGCCTGCTCTGCTATCACGCCAGCCGAGAGCCTTCCCCAATCTCGCGCGACGCCCAGATTTTCGGCTCGCTCCAGCAGAGTGCGGGCTCGCTCGAAGTTCATCCGGGCAGCAGCGACCCTGGAGATCACGAAATACGTGCTCCACACGCAGTCGAGCATTGTCCCCGAGCTGATCAGCGGTACGCGGTCGATAACCCAGGCCTCCGCTTCATCGAGCTGACCTTGTTCGTATTTAATTCGCGCAATCAAACTGGCGGGCAAAGCCGCCGCAATCGAATTCGGTCCGACATCCTGCTCGGCGATCCGCAAGCCTTCGCGGTAATGACCATCTGCCGCCGCGAGACGTATCTGCCGCTCTTCTGCAAGCCCGTTCAGGCAGTGTCGATACACCGAGGCAAATACGTTCCTGCGATCCTCCTCGACTGAATAGGGAATCCATGGCGTCGCATGGAATTGCTTGAGGTTGCCCGCCTTCATATGGCTGAAGCGAACGACGTTTGACGCAACATTCGCAGTCCAGGGATCGGACGAACGGTTAACGCAATCCTGCGCCAGAGGCAACGCTCTTTCGCTGTCATCCTTCAGCGCGATAGCAACAGAGCGGATCGCCTGGCATTCGCACAGCAAGTTGTTATCCGGCAGACGCGTTGCAGCGATATCGCCCTCTATGTCAGTTGCGAGCGTCAGGGCTTCATCAAAACGAAGCGCGAGCGCCAATCCCCAGGCGATCGCCAATCTGACCTCGCTCTGACCTCGCATGAGTTCATCGGGAAACTGACGCTGCCATTCGAGCAAGGTGAAGAGATCGCCTCTCTTTATCAAAGCCATTGCGCAATTGTTGATCCAGCCGATTGCACGATCAGAAGCGCCGGCTGCAATCGCGTGTTGGACTGCCTCAGTCCATAATTCGTGGGAGGCATACCAAAGAGCGGCACGTCCGTGCAGCTCAGGAACTTCAATGCCGCGGTCCGCCTGTAGCCTCTGTCTCAAATGTTCGGCAAGCAGCGTGTGATAGCGAAACCAGACACCTCACTATCGAGCGGCGTGAGTAGCATTTGGCGCTGAGCAAGCGATGCCAGGATTGTGCGGCTCGAGCTCAAGCCGGTTACGGCCTCGCATAGAGGACCGGAGAGCCGATCAAGAATGGCCGTTCGTAGCATGAAGTTGACCATTTCGACCGGAAGCGTATCCAGCATCTCCGACAGATAGGCGGCAATTGGACGCTGCGAACCTGAGAGATTATGTACATACTCCTTGAAGTCCAATCCGGATTGTGAGGGCATGGACGCGATAATTCGCAGGGCGGCAGGCCACCCTTCAGTCTTGCGTTGCAACAGTTGGACGTCGGTAAGCTCCAGAACTCCAGGCCTAGTGCTGTCCAGAAAGGCTTGTGTCTCCTGCATGTCGAACCGCAGGGCCACGGTATTAATCTCGATCAGCTGATTCTGGGCTCGCAAGGTCGCGAGTGGCAGGGGAGGTTCGGTACGCGTCGTAAGCACCACATGACAGTGGGCGGGGGCGTGCTTCAGAAAATACGCGACCGTCTGATGGATGCGAGAAGCGCTGAGCCAGTGATAGTCCTCGAGGAACAGATATACATCATCTTCTATCTCTGCCAGGTCGTTGATCAGGCTCAATAAGATCGCTGTCGGATCGATCAGGTTGTTCTCGAGAATCAGCCCAATCGCCCCGGCGCCAACGTCGGGACAGGCATGGTGTAGGGCCTGAGATACGTAAAATAGAAACCGTGTGGCCTCGTCGTCGTCTGAATCGATGGTCAGCCACCCAACGCAATTGCCGCTTTGCTCGAGCTTCTCGGCCCAGGCGGCCGCCAGGGAGCTCTTGCCGGAGCCCGCCGGCGCCTTGATAACGCCAAGTCGCTTAGCCGGGAGTTCGGACAAGATGGCGAGGAGCCGAGGACGTGCGACCAACCCCCCGAATCGTGCCGGCACAATCTTGGTGGCCAGGAATGGCAGCTGTCGTCCGCCGGGCAAGGTGCCCGTTCCATATGTAAGATGGCTGGAGCGCGGCTGGATCAAGGGCTCCCCCTACCCACGTCGGTCCTCCCCCCATTCGGGGGGATACACACAATGGCAGGAGTGTACGATCTCTGTTGGCAAGAGGGAAGCGCTAGTCATCGTGGGTTATAAGCATCGTGCTGATCACTTTGAGCAAGGCTGCACGGAGAGCCGAAGCAAGCAAACGTCGAGTAGGGACGCGCTTGGGTTTTGCGCTGATGATTGAGCAATCCGGAAAAGCGCACCAAGTCCGTGTTGAGAGAGTCATGGCTGACGGTGTCGCTAGAAATCTGCAGTTTGGCCCTTTTGAGCTTTCAAGCAGGGAGAGGGTGCTGCGGCGCGAAGGTGTTGTGTTGCCCCTTGGCGGCAGGGCCCTGGACCTCCTGATCTACCTTGCCGAGCGTCCGGGTGAGGTGATCGCAAAGCAGGAGCTGATCGATCACGTCTGGTCGGACGTAACCGTCGAGGAGGGGAGCATCCGGGTCCACGTGGCCGCAATCCGCAAGGCACTTGGTGACGGCCAATTCGGCAACCGCTACATCGCAAACATCAAGGGACGGGGCTACTCGTTCGTCGGCACCATCGTCCCTCTCGCAGGCAGTACGGAGAGCAGGAAGGATAGGTCCCGGCGCCAAGGCAGGCTCCCCGTGCGACCGCTCTTGATGGTTGGTCGTGAAGCGGTGATCACCGAGGTCAGCGACAAGCTTCGAGATGAGCGGTTCGTGACCCTGCTCGGCCCCGGAGGCATCGGTAAGACGAGCATTGCCTTGGCCGTGGGCCGCGTCGCTGCCGAGAGGTTTGGCGGCGAAATCTATTTTGTTGACTTGGAAAGCCTTACCGATCCTAGCCATGTTGCGGCGGCTGTCGCGACATCCCTGGGACATGCACTCAAAACGAAAGATCCCGGATTGGAGCAGGTCGACCACGTTCGTTCGCGGAAGATTCTTGTCATTCTCGATAACTGTGAGCATGTGATCGAGGCGGTCGCCTCGCTTGCCGAGCAACTCTACCAGCAAACGGAAGAGATCCATGTTCTGACCACGAGTCGAGAATTGCTGAAAGTAGAGGGTGAGCATTGTTATCGGGTTCTTCCCCTTGATTATCCACCAGACGGCTCAGAGCAGACGGCAAGTGCCGTGCTTCGATATCCGGCAGCGCAGTTGTTTGTACAACGCGTGGCGGCGAGAGCGGGAAGCTTTGTTCTCACCGATGAGGAGGCGCCGTTTGTCGCGGAAATGTGCCGAAAGCTGGATGGTATACCACTAGCAATCGAGTTGGCGGCG
>JAQGKC010000339.1 GCA_028290305.1 Bradyrhizobium sp. | reverse complement strand
CGCTGTCGTCCAGCAGCACTTTCAGCATATGCAACGACGAAAACTGCTGGTGGCCGTCGCGCATCGCGAGCGATTGCGCCGACTGGATAAAACCGCGCGCACGCTCGGTATATTTTTCAATATTCATGGATCATTCCCTCAGCCTGCCGCTCCGCCCGGAGCGCGATCAGCAAAAGTGGAACCCGGTTATGCGTCCGATCGCGCTCCAAATTTAAAGGAGCGCATGATCTGGTTGCTAAACCGCCTACACTTTAGCGGATCATGCGCGAGGCACGGATACAGCATCTTCATTGGGTTTCCGCGAGGCCGCATTGACATTCCTCAACCGGCCAGGCGGCTTTCGTCGCCGACGCTGGCGCCGGCTCGGGGCAAATGTGGGAACAGGGTTCCGGAAACGGAAGAGGCAGCTTCGTGCGCGGTGGCGCGCGGCCAGGGAAACTCCTAAGAAGCCGGATGTCCTCCATCCAGCCGGCGCAGATCACCAGCATCTATCGCTATCCCGTCAAAGGCCTCTCCTCGCAACCGCCGCCGAGTGTCGCGCTGGCACGAAACTCGTCGAGTTCGACGATCGCATCTCCGCGTTGGCATCCAATATCGACGAAGCCCGCCGCCATCGCGATCTTAAGCTGCGGGGGTGAGATGGAAGCCCTTCGAACGGAGCGTGCATCGCCTAAACTTGCCAAGTCGGCAGATAAGACACTTCGGGAAGCGCAAGCCGAAACAATCGAATCGCCGGGCGAGACCCTGGTTCAGGAGAACCAATAGATTGCGGCGAGAGAGGCAGCAAGCCACGCGAGAAATCAGGGTGGCGGCCATTAAGACGGACACCTCTATTTTCCGATACAGCGTTCGCGCAAAACGCGTCGAGGGTGTCCAAAGGCGTGGCCAGCGATTTCGAGGTAACACCTTTCTTCGACGAGCGGAACTTTAACGGCGTCGGGCACTTTCCGTTCCGGGGGTTTGAAAACCCCGGGGAGTTAGATGGTCCGGAAGCTGCCCGCGAAATATCGCGCCAGACGGGACACGGCCGAGCCCAGCGGACCGTCATTAAGAAGCATGCCGCGGCTTCTTCTGCTGCAGTGATCATGGGAGTGCCCCTGAGCCGCGCCGACAAGGAGCTTTGGCCTGATGAAGGCCAAGGCGCAGTCACCAAACTCGACCTCGCTAAGTATTTCGAGCGGGTCGGCCCCCGGATGATCGAGCACATTCGAGGGCGTCCCTGCTCCATCATTCGCGCTCCGGATGGGATCGCTGGCGTGCGTTTCTTCCAGCGCCACCCCATGAAGGGCTCGTCAAACCTGAACTCGTCAGCATCGCGGGCGACCGGAAACCGTACCTACAGATCAATCGGATCCGGCTTTGCCGGGACGGCTCGTTTTCGATCTGGATCCGGCACCCGATGTCGAGTTCGACGCCATCATCGAGGCTGCGCAGGAATTGCGGGGCCGCTTGAACGGTCTAGGCCTTGTCTCATTCTGTAAGACGACCGGCGGCAAGGGGCTTCACGTCGTGACGCCTCTCGCGCGCCCGAGCAAAGGGCACAAGCTAACGTGGCGGGACGCCAAAGAATTTGCCCGCGACGTGTGCAGTCAAATGGCGGCAGATAGTCCCGATCGCTTTCTCACTGACATGTCCAAGGAAAAGCGGAAAGGAAAGATACTCCTCGACTACCTGCGTAGCGATCGCTTCTCTACGGCGGTAGCGCCACTATCGCCTCGCGGGCGACCCAACGCCCCGGTTTTCATGCCCCTGACCTGGGGCAAGTCCGCCCGGGCCTCGATCCGCTGAGGTACACGATCAGGACCGTGCCACAGCTTCTCAGGAAATCGAGGGCCTGGAACGACTACTGCGACAGTGAACGTTCGATATTGCAAGCCAAGGCGCGTCTGAGCGGCACCCAGTCTTTGAAGGCGGCGTAGGTGCGCACTGGATCATAGAAAGCGACAACGTTGAAGAAACGGCTTCTACGAAGCCGATCAGCAAAAGATCGGGAGTGTTGAACGCATCATGATCGACAAGGTCGGGAAAGGTCGCCTACGGAGAGCCGGTGGATGGGGATGGCGATCGATCGCCTGCAGAGTGGCGATGCGCGCGAACTCGACGGACGATGCTCGGCAGCATTGGTTAGCAGTTCCGCAGCCGTCAGGACGGCCCGGCATTTCGTGGTCAGACTTGGGGATGGCCTTGCCGAGATGGGCGATGGCTCACGCAGCATCGACAGCTTTCCGCCATCGGCAAGCGCGATCGGCTCGGCAAAACGCGGACCAGGACACGACGCAACCCCGCAACAGAACCGGGATTCAAACCGAGTTGTGACGTTTCGTTCGGGCGAAGCCGGGGCTAATGGCCGGTTCCATGAGTCGAATGACCCGCCTGTGTGCTGAGTGTGCGCAGGCGGGCGCTCCAACATTCAGCCGGCAAGGCCGACGCAGCCTGCGACAGATTTGCCCACGGTGCACAAGTTCACATACCGTTCAGCCGGGTTTTGGAATTGATTGGCTAGCATCACCGAGCGGTTCGGGAGGGAGGACGCTGTTCCGGGGATGTTAGGGACCCGGACACCCTTTTCCGGGTCCCGCCTATCCCTTAATTTCCTCGCCTTTGGTTGTTCTACTCCGAACCGTCGCGGAGGAAATAGCCATGGACAGCGCAGATCGTTGCCGGGCCAATTTGGTAGAATGCCGGGAGTTGCTGCCTTCGGCGCAGAACGATGCCGAAGCCACGGTCCTGAAAACTTTCGTCGGTAGTTGGAAAATGATTGCCAACCAGTGGACCGACACGCCGAACTCATGGATGCCCGGGGCCGTTCGGAACTAAGGCCGCCTCATGTGTGGATGGCCCCCGATTTGCAAGAGTTTTTTCGCGTGATGAGCAGTGGTCGCTTGCACTCATGTGTCCGGCCCTTCAATGCGGCCTGACATGACCGCTGGCCTTGATGGATTCCGGCGAGTCGAGGCCTTATCAGTTGGTCGGGATCGGCATCCCGCTGAGGCGGTCAGGTTTCTCTCGATCCGTCGTAGACCGACTGTACCATCACGTGTTTTCTCTCTCGCAAGCTTGCGACACGCCGCGGTTTAGAGGTCATGATGCCACTGCTGCGTGTCGGTAGGTGTCCTGTCTGCTCATGATGGCCCAAGCCACGCGTGCCGTCTTATTCGCCAAGGCGACCGCTGTGACAAGCCTCGGCTTTCGACTGAGCAGGGACGTTAACCAGGGGTCGGTCTTGGCTTGCTTCGAGCAAACAGCACTGTGTGCGCACTGTTGACGAGCAGGCGGCGGAGATAACCGTCCCCTCGTTTGCTAATTCCATCGAGGCGCGCTTTGCCCCCGGTGGAGTTTTGTCGCGGCACTAGCCCAAGCCACGCGGCGAACTCTCTGCCACTGCGGAATATGCTCGGATCTGCAACAGTTGCTGCGATCGCAGTGGCGATGATCGGCCCTATCCCCGGGATGGTGGCCAGACGTTGACTGACGGGATTGCTCTTGTGCCATGCCAGGACCTGTGTCTCGATCCCAGCGATCCGTGTCTGGGTATCTTCGATCTGGTTGACGATCACCTTCAACACCTGACGGGCAAAATCCGGTACACGTCTGTCCTTTTCGTCCATAACAATCGCAATCAATCTCACCACTTTGTGCAGGCCCTGCGCCTCGATAAGGCCGAACTCGGCCAAGTGCCCACGCAGAGTATTCACCAGCATGGTGCGCTGCCGGATCAGTAAATCGAGCTCGATGCATCATGAGCGCCGAGTGCTGCTCCGCCGTTTTTATCGGCACAAAGCGCATCGATGGAGGCCTAACCGCCTCGCAGATCGCCTTGGCATCGGCCGCGTCGTGCTTATTGCGCTTTACATAGGCTTTCACTAGTAGGCGGCATGAGGCGCGGCTCATGGCCAAGCGTAATTAACTCGCGGGCCCAATGATGCGCCGCCGCGCAGGCTTCCAGCCCGACCAGGCACGACGGAATCCCCGCAAAGAAACCGAGGACTTGGCCGCGTCGCAGCCGCTTGCGCATTACTACGCTGCCTGCCTCATCGACCGCATGAAACTGGAAAACGTTCTTTGCCAGATCAAGACCGATTGTAATATCGCCCATGGATGGCTCCTGTTGCTGGTGATCTTTGACGACCACCATCTTGGCACATCGATGCCGTCAGAGGGCCATCCACCCCATCAGTTGGCGGTTTCTTTCATTCAGCCGAACAATAAAAAGTCCAGAAGCGCATGGTACAAGCCGCCAAAAAACGGCAGCACAACGCCTACTAGAAGAAAGATCAGTGCCAAGTTGACTAGGTGCTCGTTCGCCATGCCCGCATCTCCAAGGTATCGACCTGCAGGAGCTCGAATGCTCTAACGACGATAATCGTTATATTGCGTGGCACATTGATATCGAGCAATTTTTCGCGCCGAACAGCGTCATCAACGCGTTTGGAGGACGTCGGTAGATAATTACTCAAAAATGAGAGGCTGTCCGAACGTACACAACCGTCGTTGCTTGATCCGACGGGAAAGATTAGCCAGTGAATCAACCCTAAGGGTATCCCTTGTCATAGTTCGCCAAGCATCCGAGCAACAGCCGTTGCGGCGTAACGCTTGCCTGTATGGCTGACGAAGCCGGCCTTCTCCAGATCCAAGGCGACCGCTCACAGGGAGCGTCTGCCGCCCTTAGGCTTTCTACGGCGAAGCTTCTTGGCCAGTTCGACCATTTGACTGGCCTCCGTGGTCTCTCTGATCGATTTCGCCAAGGCTCTTGCGCCCTTCGACCTTCGAGCCGGTGGCGCGCTTGCGGTCACGGGCAGCTTTCAGCTTGACGAGGGCCTCCCGGCGTTGACGACTGTCAATGCAACGATCGCGATGGCAGCGTAAGCGCTTGCAACAGAGTGCAAGGCTCCGGGACCACCGATCAGCGATCCGGGCCTAGGCACCGGTTTTCGTATGAGCAACAGGGGGCTGGCAATCGAGGAGACGATACTATGGTGACCACAATGCAGCGCGCACCCATGACGGAGCACGGATCTATATCCTCCCTGATCGCAAGCGACCGGGTCAAAGGAACTGCGGTCTATGACGCGCACGGTAAGCGCATCGGTAAGGTCGAGCGCCTTGTGATCGATAAAGCCAGCGGCTGCGTCGCCTACGCGGTCCTGAGTTTCGGGGGCTTCCTCGGCATCGGCTCGGATCATTATCCGATTCCCTGGCCGATGCTGGACTACGATGAGAAGCTCGGCGGATACCTCGTCGACATCACCGAAGAGCAACTCAAGAACGCCCCGAAAATCGAACAAGGGGAGAGCTGGGAGCAGGCGAACCGGGACCGCGACGAGGAGGTCTATGGTTATTGGCAGCAACCCGCACCGGTGCAAGAGCGCCAAACTTCATCCCTGATCACAAGCGACAGGGTGGAGGGAATGCCAGTCTATGACGCGCGCGGTAAGCGCATCGGGAAGGTCGAGCGCTTGATGATCGACAAGCTCACCGGCGGGATCGCCTACGCGATCCTGAGTTTCGGCGGCTTCCTCGGCATCGGCGCGGATCACTATCCGATTCCCTGGTCGATGTTGACCTACAATGAAAAGCCCGACGGCTTCCAACTGGACGTCACCGAAGA
>JAQGKC010000240.1 GCA_028290305.1 Bradyrhizobium sp. | reverse complement strand
TAAAAAGAGTGAGATTTCCGTTGCTGTTTGGCCGCCTGCGCACGCACGCATCTGCGGATGCTCTGCATGTGAATGACGGCAAATGAGCTTGAGATGGGCGCGACCTGCTTCGATCAGGGCTGGGGCCACTTGCACGCTGCCGCGATCTTACGCCGGACAGGATCCAGGCCGCGCAGTTGAAACACACTTTCGTACGGCGGGCCTTTACCAGCGTACACCTTAACGAGAATCCGGCCACTATCCGGCATTGAGCGCAGGAAGCGAACGACGTCGCCTGGAAAGGTGAGACTTTTCCCCGTCTCCACGGCTATCCAGCGCTGCTCAACAGACGACTCTTCGTTGATGCGGTATGCGACCTTCACCTCACGATCGATGGCCTGTCTCCAGGGGGCAGCCGTGGAAATCGTCAGTCCGGTGCGATGGGCGCGACAATAAATAGTGAGCGAGGACGGGGCGTCTTGCGGCGACCCGCGCGCCGTCGTCAGCGCAGCGATCTGCGGCCTATAATCCACCGGCGAGGTCGTCTCGCTGATTATCCAGTTCGGGCCTTGAGGCTGCGCGGGATCAGGTGTTTCAGCCACCTCCTGCAAGAGCTCGCCGATGCACTTCGACCGCTCAATGGCTTCAAGCTGCGCGCATGCCTTCAGGCGATCGACGGCGTCGGCGGTTTGAGCACACACGGCCTGGCTCAGGCTTGAGAGTACGGTCGCAATGAGTGCGACCAGACTCTTCATTGTGACGGCCCCGCTGACAGGGCCTGTGGTTGATCAAGCCATTCCTGCGCCGGTCGGAAGCGCTCCAGACCCGACACATTGGCGCGCAGGTTGACCTCCTTCCACTTCGGATCGAAGCCGGGGGACTGCAATCTGTCGAGGCGACTGAACAGGTGATCTACGAATCGTGCCACGCGCCGATATCGGTCGGACTGTTGAGGCCAGTTGTAGGCCAAAAGGATGGTCGGGACGGCGATCGTCGCGATCCGCTCACCCTTCGGCACCAGGCTGGGGTAATCAGTCGCGTCAATCGATGACGGAAGATAATAGTCCTCGAATTTGGTGTCGTATTCAACGGCGAGAAACTTGAAGCCCGGATCCCAGCGTCCCTTGAGAAAGGCATCAACGGGCTTTGACGTCACAAACACAACGGCCGAGACCTCTCCGCGCTTCATTTGTTCCAATGCCACCTGGTGCGGAATGAACATCTTTTCCACATTGAGACCCAACCGGCTGAAGATGAGCGGACCGGAATAGGCGGCGGCCGTGCCTTGCGTGTTGAAGTTGACCTTTTTGCCCCTGAGGTCTTCGAGCGACCGGATCTCAGGGCGGACAAAGATATGCAACTCGGACGGAAAGAGGTTCAGAATATAGACAAGGCGCCCTCTAATAAGCGGCACCTGCGCCTTGTAGTCGTCAAGAGCATCTCTGTTGATGATGGCCGCGTCAACGCCTCTGAGATATAGCAGCGAGTTGACGTTTTCGGTCGCACCGCCCGTCACGATCGGGATTACGTGAAGCTTGTCCTCCTCATTCACAACGCGAGCGATCTCTGCCGCGAGACGAAGTGGGGCACCTTCGACGAACCCACCGGCGAGACCGACAGTCCATGCGTTGATGCGTTCTTTTGCGGCGATGTCGGCCCTCCTCGCGACCACGTCGGCCGCCGGCGTCTGGCGCGTCGGGAGGGATTGAGCGTTGGCGGGCAATTGGAGGCCCACAACAGCGAATGCTACCGCTGAAAACTTCATGAACGACATGAGCATGTTCATTCTCCACCTGATTTCTGCGGGTTGGCCAGCTACGAGCCATCCCTATTTCAATGCTTCGATCCGCTCCTTCGCATCCTCTATGCCGCCCGCCCGCGCCCGCTCGTAGAGTTCGCGCGCCTTCGTACGATCACCAGCGATTCCGCTTGTGCGCCACGATTGCAGGACGCGCGCGTCGTAAGTTTCGGCCAGCATAAAGGCAGCTCGCGCACTGCCACGCTCAACTGCGTGTTGAAGCAGCGGACGAGCGCCGCTGATGTCAGCTCGCGCGAGTAATGCGTTTGCTCGAGCAAGTAGCCTCTGTTCGTCCACGAGGGAGGAGGGGGTGCCGCTCGCCGAGGTAGATCGGTCTGCCCCGGCGGCGACTTTCGGAACCGAATGCGACGCGGCTTCGTGAGCGGCCGACGGCGCCTCGGGGCGCGGCACTTCCGAAACGAACGACCGTTGCGAGATGGAAGCGACGGCTTTGTCGGAACTCTGTTCCGGGGAGGGCCCATTACCCTCGATCGTGCTCGAAGAGGACTCCGCTCTTCGCTGCTGCGAGCTATCAACGGCCGGCTCGCGTGAGGGTAGGGCACCAAGAGCGGTCAAGGCCGCGATCTGCCGTTTGCCGGCTTCGAGTTCGTCCCTGGCGGAGGCAAACTCGCGCGCAAGGGCGTCGGCACGATCGCGCTCGCTGGCGAGGGCCAGTTTCTGCTCTGCTGCGCTGGCATCGTTTGTCTCCGTCATCTGCAATACTTCAGCGTGCGCGGCCGCGAGCCGTGCGGAACGCGCATCGGCCTCTTTCCGCGCCGCGGCAAGCTCGCGGGCCAGCATCTCGGTCTTGTCGCGTTCCTTCTCAAGTGCTCGCTCTTGTTCAACCTTCGCCGCCTTGGTGATTTGCGCGGCCTCCAGGGCCGCGGCACGCGCCATATCGAGATCTGACCGAACGGAGGTGAGTTCGTGCGCAAGGGCGTCGGCGCGATCGCGCTCGCTGGCGAGGGCTAGCTTCTGCTCTGCGGCGATGGCTCTGTTTGTCGCCGTCATCTGCAGTGCCTCAGCATGCGCGGCAGCGAGAAGTGCAGAACGCGCATCGGCCTCTTTCCGCGCCGCGGCAAGCTCGCGGGCAAGCGTCTCGGTCTTGTCGCGTTCCTTCTCAAATGCTTGCTCTTGTTTGATCTTCGCCGCCTCAATGGTTTGCGTGGTCTCCAGGGCCGCGGCCCGCGCCATATCGAGATCTGACCGAACGGAGGTGAGTTGGTGCGCAAGGGCGTCTGCCCTGTCTCGCTCCTGTTTGATCGCCTGTTCCAGCGCCTGCTTTTGCTTGATCTCCGCCTCGGCGGCTTGCGCGACTTCCGGGCCTGCGATCGACGCGGCGGCGCGTTCGGCTCGGAGAGAGGCAAGTTCGCGCGCGAGGTTGTCTGCCCTGTCCCGCTCCTGTTTGATCGCCTGTTCCAGCGCCTGCCTTTGCTTGATCTCCGCCTCGGCGGCTTGGGTGACTTCCGGGCCTGCGTTCCGCGCCGCGTTGAGTTCGGCCCGGAGGGAGCCAAGTTCGCGCGCAAGGGCGTCTGCCCTGTCTCGCTCTTGAACAAGCGCCTGCTTTTGCTTGATCTCCCCCTCGGTGGCTTGCACGGCTTCCAGGCCTACGATCCGCGCCTTATCGAGTTCTGCCTCGAGGGAGGCAAGTTCACGCGCGAGGGTCTCTGCTCTGCCGCGCTCTTGATCGATCAACTGCTTTTGCGTGATCCTCTCCGCTTCAGCCGCAGACCGCGCCGCATCGAGTTCTCCTTGGAGCGACGAGGTAAGTGCACGCGCAAGGGCTTCAGCCCTGTCCCACTCCTGTTCGTGTTCAAGCGCCTGTTTTCGTTCCCGCGCATCGCTTTCGCCGCATAGCGCATTGTCCGCCACGGCTCCAATGAAAAGCCACAAAACACACGCTGCGACAGTAACAGACGCACCCGCAACGACTCTGCTTTTTCCGCGTGAACTCTCGACCGTTTTGGATTCCGGTAATCCATCGGCTGCAGATAAAGCAATCGAAGCGCCCATCCTTTGAAACGAAACGCCATGGCGCACTCCCCGATGAGCAGCGGCCATGTCACGGGTATCTTGGTCCACCGGGAAAACCGGGCTTCCGTACTTGGGTCCCGCTTCAATTTCCTGCAAGCCCATCGCGATAACTCAAATTGGATCTTCAAATTGGGTCTTAGGGCACGGTGACTTCTCATGACACAGCCTTCACCGGTCGTTTGTCGATGTCGCGATTGAGGTAGTCAAAAGGGAGTAGCTGTACCAATTGCAGCAATTAAGTAGATCAAGAACTCATTTGAACGTTCTTAGTCCGAATATTCGTGCATGACTACGCTGCGTCGTACATTTGCCAGCACACTCAAGGAGAACACCATGAATAGATCATTTATCGTCTTCGCTGGCGTGACCTCTGTGCTCGCCCTCGTCTTGAGCACGCAAATCAGCGTTTCCGCCAAAATCAATGCTCCGGCCAGAATCAGCACAGCCGCCGACCAGAAGCAGCCGCATCGGGTGGCTGTGCAGGTCGACGTCAATGATCCCGCCGTTATGAACCTAGCCCTCAATAACGTGAGCAATGTGGCTCAGCACTACCACGAGGTCGGCGAGAAGGTTGACATTGAAGTGGTTGCCTTTGGACCCGGACTGCACATGTTGCGAGATGACACCTCGCCCGTCAAAGCACGCATCAAGTCCATGATCGAAACAATGCCGCACCTCGCCTTTTCTGCATGTGGGAATACGCGCGAAAATATGACAAGGGCTGAAGCGAAGGATGTCCCTCTCATTCCACAGGCGAAGGTCGTAAAAGCCGGAGTCGTCCGGCTCATGGAACTGCAAGAGCAAGGATGGAGTTACCTACGACCCTGACAACTTAACTTCAACAGGACGCTTGGCCAGAATAAATCCAAGTGCTGTCCCAAACAGGTGGTAGGCACAGGGAGCCTGTCACGCCGCTCTCGCGGGATCGGATCACGGCGCACCATGGAGCGTTTGGCCGCCCACCTCGCCCTCCAATTTGTCCGAAACGATCTTCGAAGCGATCCTGTGAAGTTGGAAGCTAGATTAAATCAAGCGGGTGTATCGCGCTTTTCGTCGCGCATTTTGCGAACTTGCGACTTAAGGAACGCAACTCGGGCTTGACCAAGTTGCGGTGATCCACGTCTTTCTTTCTTTCAGTCTGCTGAAACGTCCTCAAGACGTGGATGCCATGGCAGCTCGGGCGAGCGCCTGTTGGTTCCTGCGTCAGATTCGCGAGCTCTGTCGGTAGAACGGCTCATGTTTAGCGGGATCGACATAGCCGGCGTAGAACTTCTTCACATGCGGCAGCAGCGCCTTAGAGAGATTGCGCCGTTCGACCTCATCATCGCTCAGCGCGTGCTGCAGTTCGTCATGCAACGTCTTGAGCGCGTTCTCGCGATCGACCCGCGTGAAGCGGCCGTTGTCGTAGATCACTTCGCCGTTGCACATGACGATACGCACGCCGTCGGTCTTGGCGCGCTGAATCTCCGCGTTGAGCATCGGCATCTCCTCATCGAGATACGGTTAGGAAATCTGCTTCCAGTCGATGAGGGAGAGATCGGCGGCTTTGCCTTCCGCGATCGTCCCGATCTGTTCACCAAATCCGGTGGGGCCGAGGGCCGCAGCCAACACGGCACTGGGGGCCCTGTTCGCCGCAGTGCTGTTCGTCATGGCTGCCCAGTACGCGAGTCAGAGCCGCCCTTGGGCTTTCGACAC
>JAQGKC010000272.1 GCA_028290305.1 Bradyrhizobium sp. | reverse complement strand
TGAACGCGTAGCGCGGGAAATTCTCAATGCGTACCGTGAAGAAATCGGACGCGGCCTCCACCACGGTGGCGCGCACGAACACCACGTCCCCTTCGGTGCAATTCAGGTGGGGGATCATCGCGCCCTCTCCAGCCGGAAATCCTCCCGGGACTTCAAGGCGCTGAGCAAATCCCATGCGCGCTCTAGGCCTGCGTCGTCGAGATGCGGAGATAGTTTTCGCTGCGCTTTCAGGAACGCGGTTTTCAGCGGGTTGAGCTTGATCGGCGCGGCCTTGCTTACTGCCTGCAGTTCCGGCCGAATCCGCTTGCGCTTGGCGCGTTTCTGCTTTTTGGAGAGGCCGGTGGTTTTATCCGGTAGGCAGTCGTCGACGATGCCCAGCGCTTCGCGCACCGCGATCAATTGCTGATAGCCGATATGGATATTCTCGACGCATAGCGCTTCTACGGCGGCGCGCAGCGGCACGGGTAACACCCGCTGCAGTTCCTTGAAGGCGCGAAGCGATTCCTGCTCGCGCTGCTCGCGGTCGATCGCATCGCTCTGTCCGAACTCGCCCGCGTCATCGGCCGTGAAGCCCGCGGCGTCGATCGCAACCCCTTCCGCCACAAACTCCCGGATATAGTGCGGCGACGCCGCTGATCTCGACAGCCCCTTGTAGTATTCGAACCGGCCGTAAATGCCGGCGATGCGAAGCCCGGTCGAGACTTCCCGCGGTGTCAGCTTCCCCGTGGCGCCGAGCCTGGTCAGTTCGGTTGCAAACGCGGTGTCGCTGAACACCTTGGAATGGTCCGCCAGCATGCGCTGCCACAGCGCGCCTGATATCTCCGACGGCATCGGTGCGGGCGGCCGCGGCTTCAACCCCCCGCTCGGATACCGCTCGCCATCCTTGCGCGGTCTCCCGCGCGTTCCGTTCCCCACGTGCGATATCCCCCGTGCAACCCGGAGTATTATCGCTTGAAGTATGAAGAAAATCTATAGAATAATCAGCGCGTTACGCGAGACGGTTAAGCAGCTACGTCAGCGCTTTGCTTCTTCCGATAGCGCGCGATTTCTCCTATCTGATGAGGGTCATAACGTCGTTCGATCCTGCCTGCCGCGGCAAGCCGACCGAGGGCATGCCGCGTCGCGTGCGGGCCCTCCTCCCCGAACAGCGCATAGATTTCCCGCGCCGTCCGCCATTCCCCGTCTACTACGGCAAGGAGTCTTTCTTCAACAAGCGGGGGACGGGGGAGTTTTGCGGCCATACCGTCCATCACGTCATGCTACCCGGCAAGAAGCACCGGATGGTGACGCCCTCGAAGCTCATCATGGTGCCGTTCGCGCTGAAGGTGCCGCCCATCGGCCACACCATCGCGCGGCCCGCGCGGTTAGGCTCGTTGATCACCGCCTCGTCGGGAACATCGATCCACGTCCCGTGAAGGCGGACGCGATAGTGGCCGTCCTTGCTTTCCCAGTCGACATCGGAGACGGCCGAGCCGTCGGCATCCGAGCAGCACGGTCCCATCTTGCTCTTGAGGGAATCAAACCACGGCTTCAGCGGGGATTGTGCATAGCGGCCGTCGTCGCGGGCGAAAGCGGGGAATGTGAGCGCGAGTAAAAGGATGACCGCGATCGGTTTCATAAGGCCGCCACCTTCGCAAGGCCCGCAAACCTCTCCCGCATCTTGGCGCAGTGATCATCGCTGAATTCGAGGCGAGGCTGGGCGCTCGCTAGATCTTTGAGGCTTCGGCGCACCGCCATAATCCTGAATTTTTCCAGCATGGCGATTTCGCGTAGAATCGCAGGGCCAGGGGGAAATACATAGTTGTGTTCGGCGCCGCATTCGCCGCGGTACCAGCGCCGCGCAGCCTCTTCGACTGCCCAGCACGGCACATCCTCGACGGCCGCCATATAGGCCTCTCCCTTGGCGTCTCCGGCGAGATCGGCACCCTGCTTTCCAGCTAACGCCAGGACCAGCTTAGAAACGACGGTCGACGCCACTAAGCCTGATTGCGGATCGCGTTCCGGCGTCATGGCGAAGAACGACTCGAAGGCGGCAATCCGTTTTTCAATTTGAGTTCGCTGCGACGTCGAAATCATCATGTTCGCCGGCAACGTCGGCACCTCCCGATGTATCCCCGCCTTGTCGGCCTGATGCTCTTTTTTCAAGATAATTAAGCGCTCCTTTGCCCACGGCGGTAACGAAACCAGCTTCATGAGCCGCGGCCGGATTTCCAGAGCCGGCAGGCGCTGCTGCTGCGCCATTTCGATGAGGTCGTTCGCCATTCCTGCCTCCGCTGAAGTTCTTTTGATTCCGGACGAAATTACAAAAAGCCGCGTCGTAGTCGGCGTAGCGCTTACCACTCGATGCGAGATAGTCGCGGAAGATCGCTTCGACGTGCGGCACGGTGGTGCCGTGCTCGGCGGCAAGCGCGAATGATCGTTCCGGTGGCGCCCAATCGCCCGGCAGTGGGCCGTCTCGTTTTTTCGGAGAGCGCTCTTTCTTACTTTCCTTGTTTTCTGTCTGATTATTATTCTCTGAAGAAAGTAAGGAAGTAAGAAGCGGATTTTCCGATGCGTCTCTACGAGACGCTTTGAGACGCTTTGAGACGCTTTGAGACGTCTCTTCCCCAGAGCGCTCGCGTCCGTTACGCGAGACGCTTTGAGACGCTTTGAGACGCTCACGCCAACGCTCCTGACGTCTCGCGCCGGGGGACTTGCGGATGACGATTGCTGTCATTTCGACGGCAGCGCGGGCCAATAGCGTCGACGCCTCGATCGGGTCCATGCCGCCGGCGACAAGCGCGGCTATCACGTCGCGGGATGCACTCATGGCTGGCGGGCCGCCATCTCGAGGACGCGCGGCTTGTGCCTCTGCACGCGATTGACAATGCCGCGCGCGCCACGGGATTGCGGCGATATCGCTATCTTGGGCTCGCGCCGCAGGCCTAGCCGAGCCAATTTGCCGATGACGGCGTTGCGCGACTTGACGCCCATTTCGATTGCGATCTGGTTATTGGAGAGACCGTCGTGGAACAGCTGGCGCAGCTGCGCCACGCGCGGCTCGGTCCAGAAACCATCCGGAGCGCTGTAGGCTGTTGTGGATTGGGGAATGCTCATGCTGCGCGCCCCTCACGATGCGCGAGCCAAATCACACCAGCGAGCAAAAGCGGAATGATAAGAATATGGTAGAAGCCGCTCGCAATCGTCGGCTGTGCCATGAACCCGCTTGATCCCCACACCAGAAGCGCGGCATAGACTGAAGGTTTTTTGAGCCAGAATGCTTTCATGATGGCCCCTTATGCGGCTTGCTGTTGCGCGACGCGCGACCGCCAGATCGAACCAGCGATCAATACGGCACACATACCCACAACGGCATAGATGTACGGCCCCTCGAACGGCTCTTTGAGGTAAGGTGCAAGCCCAGCATCCGTTGCGATCACTTCGCCAGCGATCCAACCGAGCAGCGCACCACCCGCCCATACCAGGGTCGGAAAGCGATTAAGAAAGCCCGTAATGATCGCCGCGCCAGCCACGATCAAGGGGATGCTGATCGCCAGCGCAAGCGAGAGTAGCAGCAGGCTGCCTTGTGCCGCGGCCGCCACCGCAATCACATTATCGATGCTCATCACAATGTCTGCGATCATGATGGTGCGCACCGCAGACCAAAGCTTGTCCGCCGGTTTTACCCCGCTATCGCCATCGTCCGGCACCAGCAATTTCGTCGCGACATATAACAGCGCGAGACCGCCGACGATTTTCAGGTAAGGCAATTCCATGAGAGATGAGACGGCGCCCGTACAGACAATCCGCATCGCGACCGCCCCGCCAGCGCCGAGGATCATTCCCCATAACCGCTGGCGGGGAGCAAGGCCCCTGCACGCCAAGGCGATCACCAGAGCATTATCGCCGGACAGCAGAATATCAATCCAGACAACCTTGCTCAGTCCGAGCCAGAACGAGGGCTGCATTATTTCTGCAGAGAATTGGGAAATCATAACGCAGCCCTCGTTGGTCAGAATTCGAACTTGGACGGATCGACGTGCAGACGGTTGGCGAGCTTGTCCAGCACGCGTTGCTCGTCCTCACCGACCTTGTGGTTCGAGTTCGAGGAAGCGACATCCAGCGCGACCAGGTAAACGTCCTCCGCCATCTGGGTGCCGTTCGGCAGCGATAGGACGCTATCAAGTTGGCGCGCCAGTTCCTGCTTGCCGCTGGCGGTCTGGGCATGGCTCAATGCCGAGTTTAGCGCGCCTTCGATCTGGGCACGCTGATAGATCGACGAAAGCTGCGTGTGGCCGGTGAGGACTTCGATTGCCTTCTTCTTCTCGGACTCCTCGCATGTGCCGTCGGCGAATGCGATCAGCGCGCAAGACGCACAAACCGCGTTGAGGAAATTGTCGGTCTTGCCGTATTCCTTGTTGAGTTCCTTCACGCCGCTGGTGAAGGCGCCCTTCAGTGCTGTCATCAAGCTCATGGGTTGCTCCCGTTGTGTCGACGCTGAAAACACAAGGTTCGAGTTGCGCCAATATTCGAACCGTCTTGCCTAATTAAGGACGCCGTCGCTGGCTCCTGATACAGGCGATAATCAGAACGGCGATTCCGGAAAGTATGAGGAGAAACGAGAGGATATCCGCCCTCATGCCGCGCTCCTCTTCCGCCGCAGGAAGTCCGGAATCTCCAACTCCGGAAAATCAGAAAAGGACGGCGCGCCACCGGGTTTGGAATTCGGCTGCGCGCCGTCAGGAATCGCCCCTTCCGTTTCGCCGGGCTTGTGAGCGGCGTTGCGAAGTGAGCAATCGGGAGTGGCTTCATGAATAGAGGACGCGCCGCCGACCAGGCCGTCAGGCGGCGCGCCATGGATCACCCCTGTGAGTTCACCGTGGTCTGAGACGGTGTTGAGGATGGGGTGATCCGGTTCGGATGGAGTAGAATCGAACGTGACTCGGTCTGAGTCATTGATCGCTGGCGCTTCATTGCCCCAGCAATCCCAACCAAGCCGCGCGCGCCGCGCGTTCAATTCGATCTTCGGCAGGTTTGGGAAATAGGATTCGATCAGCTCGTGAACGAGCGTCGGCTTTTCGGAATGAATGCGGCTCGCCGGCACGTCGAATACGCTGCGGTACTGATCGCCCTTTGCTGGGCACGGGATATTCCCGCGCGTCGCCACGAGCAAAATCTCATGGTCGACCCGGAACCAGTGGCCCATGCCGATGCCGGCGCCAGGTTTGTATTTCGTCCATGAGCCGGACGAGACGTAGCGAACATCGGCCTTGTCAATCTCGAGGAAGCCGTTACCAGGATTGCGATCGAAGCGGGCAAATCCCCACGCATCGAGAACGCAAAACGCTTCCGCCAGCATCGGCACGGTAGCCCAAAGGAACAATACACAATCCGGCGCCGCGATGTCGCGGACAGGCCGGGCGCAAATCGCTTCCACTGTGCTTGTCGGGTAATGGTTCTCCGGCGCGCGGTCCATGCCAGTGTCGCGGCTGTACGGCTCAAAGCGCCACTCGGGGTCCGCGTAGATCACGCCGTATTTCTTCTTCGGCAGGGCAAGCTGCACGCCCGCAAGCAGGCGCTCGCGGTTCGCGCGCTTTTCCTTCTTGTCCACGGCGGTGATGTCCAACGAAACCCGGCCGCTTTGCTCGGCAATACGTTGGCGGACATTGGCAACCACAGCCTCAAAGGCCTGCTCCGCGATGCCAGCGACCTTTTGCGAACGTCTGGACAGGTCTTTGGTGACCCCGATATCCGACAACTTCACGCGCGCTATTGGTTGGTGATCCCGACCAATAGGTTTCGGCGCTGGGCCAGTCCGCAAACGGCCAGTAATCTTTTCGGCAGCGATCATCACGCCAAGCCGCCGCTCTGCGCGCAACCGCAGTTCCGATGCATCCGCTTCAAGCTGCGTATCATTTGCCATCCGCGCATAGGCGGCCATGGCTGCGGCTTTGTCGTGGATGTCCTTCACCTCGTCGACGCTACGGGCGTCGGCAAGGGCCGCACGGGCCATTTCGTATCGGACCAGGGCCGTCATTCAGCAGCCGCCATAAGCGTGTGGAAATTTGCTTTCTCGCGGTCGAGTGCTTCTGCGCAGGCCGGATTGATCCAGAGCACTTCGGTTCGCGGGCGGGCGCCGTCGGCTAGGGCCGCGCGTTCGATGCGGCGCCAATCCGGGAGCGCGTTGTCGTACATTGGGTGCGGATAGCCAGATAGCACCACCATGCCGCGCAGGGTTTTCAGGAAAATCAGCAGTTCGGCGTGATCGTCCGCCCTCCCCTTCAACCTTGGCGCTTGTTTGGGTTGCGGGGGTCATGATGCCGACGAATCCGCATCCGCCGCAGACGCAATGATATCGCGCATAGCGGCTTCATTGCTGGCATGGAAATCCGGTAACGGCTTGTCGGGTCGGCTCACCGCATAGATCATTTGGCCAGCGAGTTCCGGACCGTATCTTTTCTCCAGTGCGAAGCCTGCTTTCCCAGCAAGGCAGATCGCGTAGCCGGCGCGGCAATGCGTCGTATTGCACCAGTTGGTTTCGTCACATTTCTCGCCGTGCCAGCTACTCATGTTCAAACCGTTCGTTCCGGCCGCTTTGTTGGCCTCGATCGATTTGAGAATTGCCGCGTCGATATCGGGGATGCGGTAGTCTGCGCTGGCTGGATCGATCCCGTTGTATTCGCACCATTCGGCACCGGTCGTCGGAATCGGGGCGGCTTGGGTCTGATTCCCGCCCTCAAGCGTTTGAGCTGGGCCATGGATCATGATGAAAACGTAAGCGGAGGCTTTGATCGAAAGGGCTGAGAACAACCGTACAAAGACCGAGCCCCGCGCCACGACGGACGAATTCCCCCGCGCCTCGACGGACGAATTCCCCCACGCCTCGACGGACGAATTCCCCCGCGCCTCGACGGACGAATTCTCCCACGCCACGACGGACGAATTCCCCCGCGCCACGACGGACGAATTCCCCCACGCCACGACGGACGAATTCTCCCGCGCCTCGACGGACGAATTCTCCCACGCCACGACGGACGAATTCCCCCGCGCCTCGACGCGACAGCCGATGACAATGGCAATATTCCCAACCTTTACGCAGGCATCGAATTCGGCCTGGCTGCGGACTTCAATGCGCTGTTTCATGTTGACCCCTATTGTGCCGCTAATCGCAGCGTTTTCTTCGCCTCGAACACCTGAGTCTCAGCCTGCGCCAGAACGTCAGAGCGATGGCCGCCAGCAATTTGCCGATGAATCTGGATTTCATTTTCAAGCCGCATGATCTCGGACTGCAGGACGGCGATCAGTTCAAGCCGGATGGCGCGCATCAGGAAATTCGGAATCGATTTCCGCCGCAGCTTGTTGATGTTGATGATGGTGCCGACGGTGGTGCGCAGCTTGCGCGCGAGCGAAGGCCGCACCTCCGCCACCGGCAGCCCGCGCCTTCCCGCCAAGATTCCTTCCATCGTTTGAAGCATCTGCCCCGCCTGTTCTACGTCGGTTGTAGCCAGGTCAAATTGACCTTCTGATTGAGTCACCATGATCTGAATCCTTCCTGCATGGTCATGACATGCAGGACGACGCTAAAGACGAACCAGACTTCGAGACGACGTGGCAGCCGCTGCGAGCGGCCAACACGCGAATAGTTGAAGCACTCCACGCGAACGCGATGAGAGAGGCGGCGCCAACCGCTCCCCTATCGACAGTTCCCGCAAAACAGAATTACGAACGCCGCGCCGGTCCCGACGGCGAAGCTGCAGAGAAAGAGAAAACCAAACAGCAACGCGCCTATGTCGATCACGGCCTGCGTCAGATTCGAGCGTTTGAACGCTGCGCGGCCGGACTCGATGTCTGGCCCAGGCGCCGGTGCCGAGAGATTTTTGAATGAAACGCGCAGGTTGCGGCGGTCGCCGCCTGCCGCGGGCGCGCCGCAGGGTACTGGCATGCCCCCGCCTGTCCCGCGGCGCGCCGTCATCGGGATAACTCCTCGGGGGTGAGGAAACGGGGTGCGGAAGGCTTGCGGGCGGGCTTGTAGCCGAGGG
>JAQGKC010000261.1 GCA_028290305.1 Bradyrhizobium sp. | reverse complement strand
CCTGCCGCTGCTCCCGGACACCACCGGCATTGCCGTTGTAATCGGCAACTCACCCATCGAGAAGTTTTGGCTGGAGGAAACGCATGGGGCGTTCCAGCCGTTCGAAAGCCGTGTCGCCTTTATCTGGTTCAACGAATTGTCGCTCGAAGAAATGCTTCAGCGTGTGGCTGTGCTCCCCCCGGGGTCCGCTATCTTTTTCGTGCTGTTATCGGTGGATGGAACGGGTGTCGCCCACGAGGAGAACAAGGCGCTCGCTCGTATACATGCGGCCGCCAACGCGCCGATGTTGTCTCACTCGGATACCTTCTTCGGCGGCGGGATCGTTGGTGGACCTCTCTCCATAGTCGCCGACGTGGAACGACAGGCCGCGAGCGTCGCCGTCCGCATTCTGGAGAGAGAGCCACCAGGCAATATCAAGACCGCTCCGCTCGAATTTGGAGCGCCGAAATATGATTGGAGAGGGCTGCAGCGCTGGAACATCAGTGAAAGCAGGCTACCGGTCGGAAACGAAGTTTATTTTCGCTCCCCTGGTCCATGGGAACAGTACCGATGGCCAATCACTGCGGGCGTGGTTGCATTGTTGTTGCAGGCCGCGATCATTACCTGGCTCGTCATCGAGCATCGGCGGCGAAATGTCGCCGAAGCTGAAGCCATCAGTCGCCGCCGGGAAGTTGTCCGCCTGAATCGAATTACGACTGCAAATGTCCTGTCGTCGTCCATCGCTCACGAACTCAATCAGCCGCTCGCGGCGATTTTGAGCAACGCGGAAGCCGCGCAAATGTTGCTCAAAGCCAGTCCACCGGATCTCAACCAGATAGGCGAAATCCTTTCCGACATCGTGCGGGACGAACAGCGTGTGGGTGATATCATCCTTGGGTTGAAGAATTTGCTGAACGATCGAAAAGAGGCCGATCTGCGCGAGCTTGATCTGAACGGCACGGTTCCCGAGCTGGTGAAGATCGTCACGCCCGAGGCCGTCAAGCGAGAAATTACACTGCGGACCATCCTTGCGCCCGAGGCGCTGCCGGTGCGCGCAGACCCGATCCACATGCAGCAAGTGATCATCAATCTCGTCATGAACGGGATGGACGCTATGGAAGGCGCCCCCGCGCCGCACAATCTTACTATTCGGACCCGCCGCAATGCGGAATCGAATTTCGCCGAGGTCATGATTTCCGACTCAGGAACGGGCATTCGCAAGGAAAATTTCGCGCGTATCTTTGATCCGTTTGTCACCACAAAGAAACAAGGCACTGGGCTCGGCTTGCCGATCGCACGCACAATCGTCGAAAGCTACGGGGGCAGCATCTGGGCTGAACATCGCCAGCGCGGAGCGATGTTTTGTTTCACGCTGCCTTTGGCCAAGGCGTACTCGGTATGAACGACGATAATCATGTTCATCGGGATGACGGAGCGCATGATTCCCTCGATCGTCAACACGGCGCCGTCTGGCGTTCGGCGAACCAACTCAAGAAGATCGGCCGGATGGGTGCCGGAAGCGCCGCCTCCGATGCCGACGTTGAGGATCAGCGGACCTTTGTAGACGCCGCGCCGGATCAGCCGCTCGACCGTCTCGAACTGCGCCATGTGCGCGAGCATGAAATGCGGCTGGATGCTGTTCGCCTGCAGGCGCTTGAAGCGGAGCGGACGGCGGAGCGCATCGGCCAGCATGTGGATCTTGGTGGTCAGTCCGCCTCGGGCGCGCCCCAGCGCCTGATCTTTGGCCCCTTTGCCGCTTGCGGCCTGCTGGTGGGCGCGAATAATGGTGCTATCGATCATCAGATACTGGTTGTCACGATCGGCGGTCAGCGCGGCGAATACCCGCTCCCAGATGCCGGGATGGCACCAGCGGCTGAAGCGCTGGTGCAGGGTCTTCCACTTGCGGTACCGCTCCGGCAGGTCGCACCAGTGCGCGCCCGACCGTAACACCCACAAACATCCGTTCACGAACCGACGGTTATCCGCAGTTGGCCCGGGTCGCCAGCCGTGCCCGGCATTAATGGCGAAATCTTCGCCCATCGCGTCTCGTTCGACTCGCATCGCTTCGCCGCCATCATCCGCTCCGTGTCGAATCACGGAGCTCTATGAATCAGCGATCAAACCGATTGGGAATCCTGAATGTCGAGCGGCCCTAGGGCGTGCCGGGCGTATTGCGGACGGTCGCCTGCGTCACCACACTGTTCGGCGGAACGTCCTTGGTGAGCCAGACATTGCCGCCGATTGTCGAACTGCGGCCGATCGTGATCCGGCCGAGGATGGTGGCGCCGGCGTAAATGATGACGTCGTCCTCCACGATCGGGTGACGGGCGTCGCCCTTGATCAAATTGCCTTCGTCATCGGTGGGGAAGTGCCGGGCGCCGAGCGTGACAGCCTGATAGATGCGCACGTTGTCTCCGATCACGGCGGTCTCGCCGATCACCACCCCGGTGCCGTGATCGATGAAGAAGCCGGACCCGATGTTCGCGCCGGGGTGGATGTCGATGCCGGTTTTGGCATGGGCGATCTCGGCCACCAGCCTCGCGACCAGCCTCGCGCCGAGGTGATGCAGAATATGAGCCAGGCGATGGTGGATGATGGCCGCCATGCCGGGATAGCCAATCAGGATTTCCGGAAAATTCCTGGCCGCGGGATCGCCGACGAAAGCGGCGCGCAAATCGTTGATCAGAAGTCCGCGCACCGAGGGCAATTGCGACGCGAAGCTGCGGGTCAGTTCGATCGCTTCCTCGCGGCGGAATCCCGGCAACAACTCGTCGCCGATGAACAACGCTCCGCGGTGGATCTGCTCGAACAAGGAGTCGAGGGCACTGCTCAGGGTGTTGCCGACAAAATAATCGATATTCTCGCCATCAAGCTCAAATCGGCCGTAGTGCCGGGGAAACAGCGCTTCGGTAAGGTTATTGAGGATACCTTCCAGTGCGTCGCGTGAGGGCGCACGACGTGGCTCGCCGTCGCGCCGGATGCTGTGGGTTTCTTCCCGTGAGGTCCGCAATTCGGCGACGATCCGCGCGAGCTCCCAGCGCGCTTGCGGAGTGCCGCCGGGGTCGGGGCTGGTCGCGACGGTCCGGGGTTGCGGCGGAATTTCGCGCTTCATCCATTTGCCCTCATCGCACATGCGCCAAGGGAATGCTCACCTCGGCCAACCGATCCAGATCATTGTCATGGTCGATATCGATATACTGACCGTTCCAGTAGACCAGGCCAGATAGCCGATGCGTCAGATCCAGGCTCAGCAGGCGTCCGACGATGATCGCGTGCGAATGTCGCTCAATGATTTCCTCGACTTGGCATTCGACGGCGGCGACGGAGTCCGCCAGCAGCGGCACGCCGGACGAGCCGGCGAACCATGCCGTGCCTTCGAAACGCTGTTTGCCCTGTAGCCTGCCGTTGCTGAAGCGCCCGGCAAGCTCCTGCTGGTCAGACCCCAGGATATTGACCCCGAACACGCGATTGCGCTCGATCAAAGCGAACGAGGACGCCTGCCTGTTGAGGCTCACCAGCAGTCGGGGCGGGTCTGCGCTCAGCGAGGTCAGCGATGTCACAGTCATCCCGGTGATATCGTCGTCGCGTCCGGCGGTGATGATACTGACGCCGCCGGCAAGGCGGCGCATCACGGCGCGGAACTGGCGTTCGATTTCGTGGGTTTCGTCGACGAGATGAATGTCCGGCTTGGTCATCGCTTCCCTCCCTCGTCACGCCACGCGCACCACCGGACGCTTCTTCCGCTAGAAGAAGCCCTTTGCCGGCAGAGCCGTGCCGCTGATCTCATATTGTCCGATCGAACGCGCCTTGAAGGTGGTCGGATTGTGCGAGGACAAGGTCCGCGCGTTGCGCCAGTGGCGGTCGAAATTGGTCACCTTCTTGGTGGCGGAGGCACCGCCGACGTCGAACAGCAGGCTGCCGCCACGGATGGCAAGTTCATCGGCGACGATCTTGGCCTTGGCCGATAGCAGTGCGGCCTTGTGGGCTGCTTCAACCGCGTTTGCCGCGCCCGCGTCAAAGGCGTCGGTGGCGAGGTCGAGGGCTTCGGCAGCCGCAAGCACGACGGTTTCGGCCGCGAAGGCGCCGCTGGCGATCTGGCCGACGGTCTGCTGCAGCAGGGGATCGTCAACCGCGATCTCGCTCGGGGCGTAGTAGAACGTCCGCTTGCGGGAACGGACCAGGGTGGCGGCGTCGCGCAGGATCGCGCGGGCGATGCCGGCATTGATGGCGGTCAGGAAAAGCTGCGCAAAGGTGTTTGAATAGGGGATGCCGTAACCAACGTCAGGTGCGTCGAACACGACTTCCTGGCGTTTCACCCGGACATTGCGAAAATGAGTGGTCCCGGTCGCCGTCAGCCGCTGTCCCAACCCGTCCCAATCGTCGATCAGCTCGACGCCTTCACGCTTCACGGGTATCAGCGCGGCCGCGGTCGCGCCGGAGGGATCGGCGGTGCGAACCAGGACATAGTCAGAGTAAAGCGTGCCGGTGCTGTAGTACTTCGTTCCGTTCAGCAGATAGTCGTCGCCGTCCGGCGTCAGCGTCGTGTTCGGTTTGACGTCGCCGACCTTTGGCGTCTCCAGCTCGGTCGCCGCGAGGCCGATAATTGCCCCGTCGGCAACGGCCTTCTGCCACTGCCGATGTTGTTCGTCCTTCGGGCGTCGCACCAGCCGCTCGACCACGCTGAAATGATTGCGGAGGATATGCGCGACATTGGCATCGGCTTCGCCGAGCCGGATCACGATCTCGAACAATTCCCTAATCGAGCTTCCCGCGCCGCCGGCTTCGGTTGGCAGCCGCAAGGCGCCCAATCGGGCCTGGCGGATGAGGTCAATCGCTTCATAGGGAAGGATGCGCTCGCGCTCGCGTTCGCTGGCACCTTCGGCGATGCGGTTCAGGAGGGCCCCCAGATCCGGCGAACTGAGATCGAGACGTTGTGAGGGTTCGAGCGAAAAGGCAGCTACAGGCTTGTTCATGTGTTTGATCCGGCGGAGGTGAGGCGATTGCTATGCTGAGAGTTGCGCCAGGTGGTCGGTTACCTTGACCGGCTCCGGCAACACCTTGCGTGCAACCAGCCAATCCGCCGCTTTTTGCAGGTCGGCGACGAACTGCCAGTCATTCGCCGCGAAGTAGCGATATTGGCGGTTCATCGCGACGAACTGGTCGCGCACCTGGCCGCTGTACTTGCCGGCCTTTTGCGCGATGTATTCGGCGTCCTTACTGTTCTCGGAGATCCATTTTCCTTCGGCGCGGAAAGCGTCGTTCACTGCGCGCACCAGCGAAGGATTGTCAGTCGCGAATTTACGGGTGGTCAAATAGGAGGTGTAGTCGATCTGGAAATCGAGATCGCGGCCTTCGAGGAACAGGTCGTGCGCCTTGTATTCGAGCCTCGCGATATCGACGCCGGGGCTCCACATCGACCAGGCATCGACCTTTCCGGACGCGAGCGCCGGCGCCGCGTCGGGCGGATTGAGGTAGACGAATTTTACCGCGGCGCGGTTGATCTTGTGCTTTTCAAGCGCTGCGACCAGCAGGAATTCGCCGAGGCCGGAGCGGTTCACCGCAACCGATTTTCCGGCCAGGTCCTCGACCCTGTTGATGCCGGAATCGTCCTTGGCAATGATTGCGGTGGTCCGCGGCTCGTAAACGACGAACTGGGTGAACACCAGCGGCGAGCCGGCGATGATCGCCGCCAGCGCCGGCGTGGTCGAGCCGCCGAAGCTGAAGTCGGCACTGCCGCCGGTCACCGCCTGCAGGGTGGGCGCGTGGTTCGGGAATGGTCCGAGCCATTCGACCTTGATGCCATCCTTGGCCAAGACTTTTTCGAACTCTCCACGTTCTTTGGCGATCAGGTTGAGACCGCTAAGGCCCCAGGTCAGGCGAACCGTATCGGTGGTGCGACCGGTGGCCGCTTCGACGATCGGGCCGACGCCAAGGCCGGCAAGCGTGCCGATACCCACGGCGGTGCCCAGAAAACGGCGCCGTGTTGGATGGTCGGGAGGGAAATCGGACATGAACGGATCCTTCTGAAAGGCCTATTCGGGAGAGCGGGAAGCAAGGACGCCGAGCTCGGCAAGCAACTCGGCGCGAGCGATTGGGGCCGAACCGTCACCCTTGGTCCGGTGTTCGAAGGCAATCCGGCCCGCGCGCATCACCAGGATGCGGTCGGCGAGCGCGATCGCCTCATCGACGTCATGCGTCACCAGCAGGACGCCCGGCCGGTGGCTCGCGACCAACTCGCGGACGAGATCGTGCATGCGGATGCGGGTGAGGGCATCGAGCGCGGCAAAGGGTTCATCGAGCAGCAGCAGCTCGGGCTGCTGCACCAGGGCGCGCGCCAACGCAACGCGCTGGGCCTGCCCACCGGAAAGATTGCGCGGCCAGTCGTCCAGCCTGTCGCCGAGCCCGACTTCGGCGAGCGCCGCGGCAGCGCGCTCGCGCGAATCCGCGGCCTGGAGGCCGAGCGACACGTTGCGCCAAAGGCTGTCCCATGGCAGCAGCCGATGTTCCTGGAACACGACGGCCGGCCGCCGCGGCGCCATGATGCGTCCGCCGTCGATCGGATCGAGGCCCGCCAGCGCCCGCAACAACGTGGTCTTGCCGCATCCGCTCTCGCCGAGCAGGGCGACAAATTCGCCGCGCTCGATGCGCAGATCGAGATTGTCGATCACCAGCCGATCGCCGTAGGCGCGGCGGAGATTGGTGACCGTAACGGCCGGCGCGGGTGCAACCGAAGAGGACAATGGGGGTGAGACGTGGAGGGTCACCGTGCGCTTCCATAATTTGGATGCCACGCCAGCAGGCGTCGTTCGAGGAGGCGGGTAATCGCATCCGCGGCGACGCCGATCAGTGCGTAAATCACGATCGTCAGCACGATCACGTCAGTCCGCAGGAACTCGCGTGCGTCCATGGCGAGGAAGCCAAGGCCTGACTGCGCCCCGATGGTTTCGGCAACGACGAGCGCCAGCCACGCCGTTGCCAGCGCATAGCGGACGCCGGTAAGGATCGAGGGCAGGGCCCCCGGCAGGATGATCCGCCGGATCAGTTCAAGCGTATTCAGCCCTTGCACGCGTCCCAATTCGATCAGCTTCGGATCGACCTGCCGGATCCCAAGGGTGGCGTTGATGTAGATCGGGAAGGTAACGCCGAGCGCGACCAGAAATACCTTCTCCGCCTCGCCGACGCCGAGCCAGACGATCACCAGCGGCAGGACGGCGAGAAACGGGATGGCGCGGATCATCTGGACGCTGCGGTCGATCGCGGCTTCGGCGACGCGCGAGAAGCCGACGAGGATGCCAAGTGCAAAGCCGACGGCGCCGCCGATCGCAAAGCCGGCGCCAGCCCGCAGCAGGCTGACCCCGAGATCGTTTAACAGGCTTCCCGATGTTAAGAGCTTGAACGCCGTCCTGACAATCTTGCTTGGCGCCGGCAGCACCTGCGGCGATAGCCACCCGTGCTGCGCCAGTATTTCCCAAATGACGACGAGCGCAACCGGTGCGAGCCATGACAGCAGCTGCAAGCCGCGCTTGCCGATTGTGAGACGCTGCCTTTGCTGCAGCGAGGTGTCCTCGCGCTGGAGCCCGTCAAATTCGGCCGGGGCTGCAGTTTGCTCGATGTTGCTCAAGAGCGAGAGTCCTCGATTGGTTGCACCACGCTGGGCGGTCCGCGGAGCAACGAACACAACGACGCCCTGCGCGGCGCAAATGCGATCGATCACTCAATCGACGACATGTCGCTTCATGGGTGAAAGCCTTGTCCACGTGTTGCAAACTGTCCCACGAATTCGGCCCGACAGAAATAGAGCGGTTTTTCAATTGTCATTGGTTCCGGAGTGTTTCTGATTTCTTTACGCGTGTGAGACGGCAAAGATCATCTTTCGTCCTTTCGTTGCTTGACTCTCGACGCGCTTGGCGAAGACTGACGTGCATTCGCTGGACGTGACGAAACGAAAATGGAAGAGAGACCACAAATGACAACACGACCGTTGCGTTTCGGGATCTGGGCGCTGGTCCATGGACCGCGCGCCGCACATCAGGATCCGGAAGAACCCTATGACGCATCATGGGAACGCAATCGCGATCTGGTGCTGGCGGCGGAGGCGCTGGGCTACGATTCGACGCTGATCGCGCAGCACACCATCAATCCCCACCAGGAAGATCTTGATCAGCTCGAGGCCTGGAGTTCGGCGGCGGCGATCGCGGCATTGACGAGCCGGATCGAAATCATCGCGGCCATCAAGCCGTACCTGTATCATCCGGTGGTGCTGGCCAAGATGGCGCTCGGAATCGAAAACATCAGCCGCGGGCGGTTCGCGATCAATCTCGTCAATGCCTGGAATCGCCCGGAACTCGATAAAGCGGGCATCGGCTTTGCGGAGCATGATGCACGCTATGCCTATGGCCGGGAATGGATCACCGTGGTGTCGCGCCTGATGCAGGGGGAGCGCCTCACTTACAAGGGTAAACATTTCGACGTGCGCGACTACGCGCTCAGACCCGCGGACTTCTACCGTCCCCGCCCGCTGATCTACGTCGGCGGCGAGTCCGAGCCGGCGCGCGATCTGGTCGCGGACCACGGCGACGTGTGGTTCATCAATGGCCAGCCTCTGGATGATGTCGCCGGGCTGATTGCCGACGTTGCGGCACGACCGCGGCAGGGTACGCCGCTGCGGTTTGGCCTGTCGGCCTTCGTGGTCGCGCGTGAAACCAGCGAGCAGGCTCACGCCGCCCACGAACGGCTGCTGCAGCTGGCGGCAAAGGATGCGCCGATGAAGGCGATCCAAAAAGAGAATACCGATCCGAAGGTCGTGATGATGCAGACCATGCAGAAGACCGCGCGCGTCGGCAGCAATGGCGGTACCGCCGCGGGCCTGGTCGGCAGCTACGACGAAGTCGCAACGCGAATCCGTGCGTTCCACGCGGCCGGGATCGAATTGTTAATGCTGCAATTCCAACCGTTCGAGGCGGAAATGGAGCGTTTTGCCCGGGAGGTGATCCCACGGGTGCGACAGGCCGGAGCCGGCGCCAACAAATCACCGCGGCTGACGGGTTCATCGGGCCAGCGTTGAGCAATATCGCGGCACCTCCGGTGCGACGGCAGCGGCGGGGACCGGTGTCTGGTACGTCGATCCGGATCCCGTGCTTCGCGAGGTGGCGACGGCCAATCGCGAAAAGATGGGAGGCTATCTGCAGGATCGCCGCTGGATGGCGCGGGTGCTCGATCGTACCTACGACCAGAGCAACCGCCACGAAGTTCAAGGGAGCGGTGCTGCCGGCCCGGTGAGGCGGCTCGTCAACGAGGAACTGTCCGGCGTTCATTCCCGCCGCATTCAATAGTTAAGAGGATCGCGCGGCGATGAGTTCGGCCAAACTTGCCTCGTTGACGTGGGCGAGTTTGGTGGCAAGCTCCGCGCACTGGTTGCGTATGTCGGGGATCGCAATGATCTCCCAGAAGGCGGCGCGGGTGAGCGGACCGACCGCAAACAGTCGCTGCGACGGAACGCCATCATGGTTGACGATCGCGCAATCCGGGCCGGTCTCGATACCGATATGCAATGGGTCGACCCGCGCCAGGCCCCGGTCAAGCAGACTCCGCACAGCTGGATTGGCGGAGGCAAGCGGGTCTTTGACGATCCCGGTGCAATCGACGATGGCACCGACCTGCATGCTGAGGCTCTCGCTTTGGCCGCGCAGGCGGTAGCGCACCCGAGCGCCGGCTTCGTTGGGCTCGATGCCAGCTATCTTTGCAGCTATCAGAGTCAAGCGGCCATCCATGAGCGCATGCGTGATGCGTGCCTCCACCTCGGGCGCCATGCGATGGCGATGCACGTCCCACCAAGCGCGCGCATGTTCGAGGAAACGGCGCTTGGAGGCAGGCGGAAGCTCGCGCCAGAGGCGCTGGGTGTACGGTCTAAGACCGTCGATGACGCTGCGCCAGTCGCCTCCCTCGGCGACATGTGCGTCGATCCGGCCACGAAGCCAGCGCAGCAATTGGTTGATGCCGGCGCCGAACGGAATCTCCGTTTCCTGGATGCGGATCGGATCCACGCGGCGATGCGATTTGGTCATCAGCCCACGCCGGGACATCGCGACGACGGGTCCGCGGTGTCCATCGTGGACGAGCGACTGGACGTAGTCGACCATCGAAAGTCCGGTACCGAGGATCAGTACGGTGGCGTCGGGATCGACGCCGGCCGCGGAAGGCGGCACCCAGGGGTCGGCGTAACCCGGAGAACAGGATCGGACATCGTGCCCAGTCGCGAGAACGACGATATCGCCGACATGGCGTCTGCCGTCATCCAACCGGACCTCTACCTCGCTCACCTTATCGCTGACGTCGACGCATGTGCCTTGTACAATGGAGAGCCGGTGCGATGAGCGTCCTATGGACATTGCCAGCAGGCCGGCGATGTAGTCACCGTATATGCGCCGCGGTACGAAACAGAAGGGATCCGGGCAGGGCGGCGGCATGCCTTCACGCGAGCTCAGCCAACGCCAGAAATGATCCGGCTCGTCCGGCAGCGCGCTCATGTTTGCGACACGCACGTTGAGCACGTGCTCGGGATTGCCGGTATGATAGGCCAACCCACGCCCAACTTCAGGACGCTTCTCAATCAACGTGATGCGAAAGTCGGGGGTTGATCGCTGGAGCAACTGATAGGCCAGCAACACGCCGCTGGCGCCACCGCCTATGATGATTGCGTGCCGGCTAGCGAAAGCATTCATGCAACCGCCCTCGATTAGCCAAGTCGTTAGCTAACGCGACACTGTCTCGTTGGATCATGGCTGAATTCCAGCACGCGCATGGGCGGCCGACCGAAAAGAAGATCATTTTCCAAGTTGCGGATCAGAGAGTATTCTCGTTCTGGGAACTTGCCACCACACAACAGTATCGGCGCCGAGCAGCCGCTCGCCAAAGCTGCGATAAGCTCATGCGCGCAGTGCCCCGGCGCGAAGATCTCGGCGAGCGCGTTGACCAGTGTGGATTGGTTGACCGGCTTGATGAGGAATCCGTTGACGCCGGCGAGTTCGGCTTCGCCGCGTACCTCCTCTCGTCCAAAGGGGGCGATAATGATGATAGCGGGCACACTCTTGAGCGGGCTGTCTGCGCGAATCCGGCGGGCGGTTTCCACTCCGTCGAGTCCAGGCATGCGCCAATCCAGTAACAGCACGTCGAACGGGCGGTCGGCATCGGCGCGGAGATGGCTTCCGCGCCCGATGCTGCTAGTTCTATTTCGGCGCCAACGGCTCTGAGGTGCTTGTCGGACGAGCGCCCCCCGGCGTTGGGGAGCGTTCGCCATGAAGGTCTGTCAAGGCGCCGGCGTGCCTACTTCGCGATTGAAGCCTGGGCCGCCGCAATTTTCGCTTTCACGGCATCAAGATTGAAGCTCGCGCCCTTTTGCATCGGCGGGAACTCGATCGCCGTCAACGCCAGTTTTTCCACGTGCTGCTGAACAAACACGAAGCGCCAGAATTCGTATTTGAACCAGTCGAAGTATTGTTGCGCGCCGTATTTGGTGCCGCTATCCGGCCAGCCTGTGCGCTCGAAAGGATCGAGGCGAAGGTTAATCAGATTGGGCACGTCAGGCTTGGTCTTTTCACCCAGCCAGCCGCCGGGCTGGTCGATGAAACGATACTTGAAATCATCGATGCGTACGGCACCCAATTCGCTTTCGCCGAAGTAAAAGATTTCGTGTCGGTTTGATGGCCCCTTGCCGGTGATCATGTCCAGCTGGTTATAGCCATCCAGATGACATTTGTAGGTGGTGTCGCCGATCTGTTTGCCCGTTTTCAGCTCTTCGACGATGTTCGGGTTACCGGCCGCCGCCAGGAAGGTCGGGAACCAGTCCAGCCCGGAAATAAGACCGTTCTCCACCTTGCCTGCCGGCACCTTGCCAGGCCAGCGGATCATTGCCGGCACGCGGAAGCCGCCTTCCAATACCGTACCCTTGCTCTGCGCGAATGGCGTCTGTCCGCCATCCGGCCAGGTGAAGACCTCGGTGCCGTTGTCGGTGGTGAATACCACGATGGTGTTGTCGTCGACGCCGATGTCCTTGAGTTTCTGCATCACGATGCCGACATCGTCGTCGAGCTGCGCCATGCCAGCCTCATGGATGGTCCAGCCGTTCTTGGAGTTGCGCAGCGCCTCGTATTTGGGCGAGAGGTGGGTGACGATGTGCATGCGCGTCGGGTTGAGCCACACGAAGAACGGCTTATTGTCGGCCTTGGCCTTGTCGATGAACTTGAGCGCGAAGTCGCGAATTTCGTCGTCCACGGCTTCCATCCGCTTGGGATAGAGCGTGCCCGCATCCTCGATCCTCTGCTTGCCGACCTTGCCCCAGCGCGGGTCCACGGTGGAATCGTCGACATTGGTCGCATAACAATGGACCATGTTGCGCGGACCAACCGTGTTCAGTAGCTCCTGCGGATAGCCGGGATGCGCCGGGTCTTCCATTGCGTCGAGGTGATATAGATAGCCGAAGAATTCGTCGAAGCCGTGCACGGTCGGCAAAAATTCGTTTTTGTCGCCGAGGTGGTTCTTGCCGAACTGGCCTGTGGCGTAGCCTATTCCTTTTAGCGCGGCGGCGATGGTAACTGCCTGCGCGGGTATGCCTGTGGGTGCCCCGGCCTGGCCAACCGTGGTCATGCCGGTGCGGATCGGAAGCTCACCAGTGATGAAGTTGGCGCGGCCCGCCGTGCAGCTCGCCTCGGCGTAGTAATCGGTGAACAGCATGCCTTCGGCGGCAAGCTTATCGAGGTTCGGCGTCCGCCCGGCCATCATGCCGCGGTGATAGGCGCCGATATTCCACATGCCGATATCGTCGCCCATGATGACGATGATATTCGGCCGCTGGCCGGCCGCAGCGGGTGACGGCGCTGCCGGTTGTTGCTGCGCTTGTGCCTCGGCTGTCAGGCCGACAACCGAGAACGCCGAAGCGGCGACGAGAGAACTGCCGCTCAACAGGAGATCGCGACGTTTTAATCCTGCGTCGTTCGACATCGTGCCGGTCTTGGATTTCGCAGAATTCTCATCCTTACTCATGATGCAACCCTCTTTTTGATGCACGTTTTTCATGCACGTGAAGCCAAATGTCTGACGAAGGTGTCGATCGGCCCGCCGCCGCTCGGCGTCATGCTTGTGCGAATACCAACCGGGCTGCCGATCACGTCGTGCAGGCAGTCCCCTTGGCCGCGTACACTGCAAGATTGTCGAGGCGCCGTTCCGCGCGCTATGCACTTTCGGCAGGAATGTCTCGATCAGGTGGATTTTATAAGGGAGCGCCGCAGCGTGGAGGAGGGCGTTTCTCCGAAGACCTTACGGTAGATTACAGCAAAGCGCCCAGGCTGCAGGAATTGGCAGAACCGGGCAATCTCCGCGACGCTTGTCGTTGCCGGGTTTGCGCGCCGCAAGGCTGAGCGCGCCATGTTCAAACGTCGCAACAAAAGATACCGGGCAGGACTCATGCCCAAGAATTCGGTGCAGCATACTCGCAAGGTTCGTTCCGATACGTCGATGGCCGAGCAAAGCGCAGTCATATTCGGCTGTCGACCATGATGGGATGCCAACGCCTGCTCGAACCGAACCATGATATCGGCGTGATGCCGCTTCGTTTTCAGATTGCAGTTCGCACGACTGTCCGTGAGGCAGTGGACAAGCGCGTGGAGCAATTCCTGCTCGAGCGCTCGCGCGACTTCCGCATTCCCGATCAATTGACGTCTTGTCTCAGCGAGACGACAGGTCTTCGAATGAAGCCGCAGCAAGCGCGTCGCGTCGCTACGCGCCGGTCGAAGCACCCGGCCGACAGGCGGTGTAGCGATCTTCAGCCCGGTCAGCGCCTTACCGCACGCGGCGAGCTGCTCGGGGGGCAGCGATATAAGGCCCCATTGGCTTTCTCCATTGGTTCGCTGGTGCAATCGCTCACCGCGGCCATGGAATACGATGTCGCCAACTCCCAGGTTTACTCCGCCATACGTTAAGGGTGGGCCCGTAGTCGCTGGAAACGAAACAAATGCCCGCGCCGGCGGCAGCGACATAAAGGCGATGCGCGGTAGATTTTCGGAACCGCGAAGCACATGGAATTGGCGCAAGTTCAGCGACGTCAGGCGCGCCTTGAAATCTCCGCCGCCGGTCACGATGAGATTGACAATCGCACCTCCGATGCCGGCTTGGTAGTCCTCCGGATTGGCAAATGTGGATGTCCCGTTCGTTGCCATCCGATCCATCTCTTTGGGCGCACAAACCGTTCGCAAACCGCAATTCGTCGCGATGCGCTGGAATCACAGATCGTCGACACGCCCAAGAGAAGCAGTATGAGCGGCTTGTTCTGATGTTGCTATGCGATTTCGGATGCCGGCGAATGATTAGGACCGCCCGACATTGGTTGCCGCCCGACGGCGATCAATGGGAAGGCGTGGAGCAGCATCAAAACGTCGTCTGATTAGTTACGCGGAGATGCGACGTTCCTGCCATGACGGACGATCATGCGATCCGCGCCGTTCGTCTGCCGGTCGACGCAATGATTGCGAAGGCAATTCACCAAAGAGTTCGCGGTAGGCCGCCGAGAAGCGCCCTAGCTCCCAAAAGCCGTGGTCGGTGGCAAGTCGCGTTACGGTCGTTGTCAAAGGATCTGCCCGGATGAGCGCGCGTCGAACGAGGTGCATTCTACGGAGTGATAGAAAGCGGATCGGACCCATTCCAAGATGCTCCTCACAGGCGACGCGGAGTGTTCGTTCCCCCACGCCGATCGCCGCGCAGATTTCGGTCAGGTACAGCGGTTTGCCGGGGTTGGCTTCCAGGAATTCCTCGAACCGCGCGACGATTGCATCGTGGCGGCGACCGCCCGGGGTCAAGCCCGAGAACTCGCCCTCGGTCAGACATCGGATCATCACGTGGACTAGCTCACGCTCCAGCGCCCGAGTCACTTCCGGAAGTGCAAGAATATCCGGAGCAGATTCGGCAATCCGCCCCACTGTTTCGTGTAGTTTTAGCAGCCGCGACATCAAGGCCGCACGTGGCCGAATGATGTGTTGAAGCGGCGATCCCGAAAGTTCGTGGCCGGCAACAGCCTTGTACGCGGCACCGAAATCATCTGTCGCCAGAGACATCGCTCCGTAATGACAATTGCCTGCGGTCCGATGGTGCATCACATCATAATTATTGACGATGATCTCGTGAGGCGAAATCTCTCTTCCACATTGTTTCACCGCTGGCTGATCTGCAGTGGTGAGGAAGCCGATAACCCTGCGACCTGGCCTTACTTTGCAGGCGTGGATCTGTGGCAGTCTTTCGTGAAAGCGCTGCATCCAAAGCTGATTGAGGTTGATCTGGGTCAGTTTGGCGCGAAATTCACCCTTCGCGGTGGGATAAATCTCGACGTCTGCAGCCCGGATAGCGGCTTGATACGGAAATGGATCCGTAAAGGTGAGAACTTTGCTCACGGCCACCGCAGTCCCCTAGATTTTCCGGAAGTGACATGGTGCGAAGTGACGTAGTGCAATGGGTGCTGGTCAGTGCCTCACCGAGCGACGCAAGTTGAGCAAATAAGCAAACGCCGCCAAATCAACCAAAAGGCGTTCTTAAATTCCCAAACATCCTACGAGCTAGCACCTCTGGAGTCGATGCAAAATCGGCGTCTCCTGCCAATTCGGCAGAAAGGCTCACGTTCCGTTAAAAGAGTGCTCGTGCCGAGTCTTGCCGAAATCGCATAGCGCGGTAGGCAATCGACTGATCGAATGGAGCGTTAGCTTGAGCGCGGCGCGACAGCGCTCGCGTGAATTTGGCTTTGATGGTCAAGTAGATCGGACGTTCCGATCAAGCGACCCAACCGATGGAAAATCTTACACACCATCCATTGCTAGTTTTCCTGGCTGCCTTCGTCGGGCTGTGGCTCGGTGCAGCGGCGGGCTCATGGCTCCGCCGACGATACCCGGGCGCCAGCGAGGAGCAAGCCGAGGATCTTGGCATCATCCTCGGGGCCACATTAACGCTATTGGCATTGATCATCGGCTTCAGCGTTTCCATGGCCAGCAGCCGCTACGAACAGCGCAAGAGTTTCGAAGAAGCCGAAGCGAACGCGATTGGAACCGAACTCTTGCGTGCTGACCTTCTACCCTCAGAAGATGCCGCTAACGTGCGCAGGCTGCTTGGCGCCTACCTCGACCAACGGATACTATTCTTCCTCAATCAAGACGAGACCCGACAAACGCAGATTGATCAGTCAACTAGCCAATTGCAAAGTAATCTCTGGGCGTCGGTCCGCGGGTCAGCGAGCGCACAGCCAACTCCCGTTACGGCGCTGGTGCTTGCCGGCATGAACGATGTGATCAATTCGCAGGGCTACACACAAGCGGCGTTCTGGAATCGTATCCCCCGCGCTACGTGGTGGCTCATGGTGGGCATCGCGCTGTGCTCCAATTTGCTGTTCGGATATAGGTCGCGAAACCGCAAGGCCATGAGAACGATTGATCTTGTGTTGCCGTTTGTCGTCTCGGTCGCCTTCCTTTTGATAGCCGACATTGACGCTCCGCGGCATGGCTTGATTCACGTCAATCCCCAGAACCTGGAGGCCTTGGCAAAGTCACTCGGGCGCGCGGAGGTGCATCCGTAGCTTTCGCCCTGGATGAACCTGGCC
>JAQGKC010000244.1 GCA_028290305.1 Bradyrhizobium sp. | reverse complement strand
TCAGAGGACACAAGGATGGTCGACCGTTTCGATATCGCAATAAAGGCAACATGGCGGTGGTCGGCAAGAACTTCGCCATCCTTGAGGCCGGTCATTTACGCAGCAGCGGCTTTCTGACCTGGCTGGTCTGGGCCGCGCTACACGTGCTCGCCCTGCCACAGCTCCAGAACCGGTTCCGCGTTCAAACGCAATGGTTCTGGTCTTATCTTTCGGGCCAACGGAGCTCGCGGCTGATTTCCGAAGGGTCGCGGTCGTCCGCGTCGTAGTAGTAGTCAGGCCCGGCTGGTCATTACTGCCGGATTCTGCAGCTGGTTGGGGACCACACCTGTGGATGCCTCCATCATCTCCGCGCTCGCCGCCCTCACCGGAGCAGCTGTCGGCGGCTTGACTAGCGGGCTTGCGAATTGGCTGAACCACCGAAGTCAAGTCCGCGCCCAGTGGATTCTCCATGAGAAGACCCGCCGGCAGATCCTTTACAGGGATTTCATCGAGGAGGCCTCCAAGTGCTACATTGACGCGCTCCAGCACGATGAAGCCGACATTCCCGGTCTGGTCGGTCTTTACGCGAAGCTGAGCAGGATGCGGGCGCTGTCTTCAAAGCCGGTGGTCCACCATGCCGAAGATGTTGCCCGAAAAATCCTGGACACCTATTTGGAACCGGACAAGAGCTTCGTCGAACTGCGCGAAATGGCCATTGATGGCACAATAGATCTGCTGCGAGGCTTTAGCGACGCGTGCCACGACGAATTCGAGGAAATGCGGCCAATACAATTTTGAGCTTCAGCCAGCGTTTCAACCTGTTCCTTGACCATCACCATTGGCAAACGCCTTCAGTCTGCGCCGCGCTCGCGCTAGCCGCTAACCGTCAGATGCGTTGCCCTGAGATCGGATCGTATCAACCCAATTCGCGAACGCCTGCATGAACTCTTGCAGGAATTTACGGGTGCCATCGCTGACGAGCTTGCCATGCTCATCGAACAGCTTGTCGGCATGGCCGACATAGGCCTCGGGCTGCTGCATGGTCGGCACGTTCAGAAACACGAGCGACTGCCTCAAATGATGATTGGCACCGAAGGCCCCGATCGCGCTCGGCGAAGCGCTGACGATTGCACCAGGCTTGCGGTCCCAGACGCTGCTTCCATACGGCCTCGAGCCGACATCCAGTGCATTCTTGAGAACGGCCGGCATTGAACGGTTATATTCGGGGGTGACGAACAGCACCGCCTCAGCGGCCTTGACGCGTTGCCGGAACGCGGTCCATTGCGCCGGCGTAGCTGCAGTCTCCAGATCCTGATTGAAAAAGGGTAGTTGCCAGATCTCGACGATTTCGAACTTCATCGAAGATGGCGCGAGCGACATCAGCGTATTCGCCAGCATCCCGTTGAGCGACGCCTTCCGCAGGCTTCCGACCAACACGCACACATTCATCGGCTTATCCATGGTCATGCGGTCGCCGGAGATTTTGACGGTCCTCGTGAAGTCAGGCTTGCGCTGTTCCAGGACAGCCGAGAACGCCTCTTTTGCGTCTTCGGAGCGGACTTGCGCACTGAACTCCTCGTTCTCGGCCTTCATCGCCGCCTTGCTCTGCTCACGAAATGGCTGCTTCATGAGCCTCTTGCTGGCTTGCAGCGCGGCAGCCGGCTTCGCTGCCAATTTCCGAGCCGTTTCGGTCGCTCTTGCCAGGACGTCCTTGTCGGATACGACCTCGGTAACCAGACCCAACTCCGCGGCCCGCCTGGCATCAAAGGAAGCTCCCAACAAAAGCAGCTCCGCGGCACGGACATGACCGATCCGCGCCGGTACGGAGCAGCTCGATCCGAATTCCGGTACGACGGCAAGATTGATGAAGGGCATCTGGAATTTCGCGCCCTCGCCCGCGTAGATGAAGTCGCAGTGCGTCAGCATGGTGGTGCCGCCACCGATGGCGGCGCCGTGGACCGCCACGACCACTGGTTTGTCGGAGTTGACGAATGCGTTCATGAGGCCGGCCTGTGGCGATTCGCCTGGCCCCGGAGGATTCTTGAGAAAGTCCTCGATATCGTTGCCCGCGCAGAACGAATCTCCCGCGCCATGCCAAAGCACGACACGCGTGCTCTCGTCATTCGCCGCCTTGTTGAAGATGCCGGCAAGAGCCACGTACATGGCTGACGTCATCGCGTTCCGCTTTGTCGGGCGGTTGAACTGGATGCGCAAGATGCTTCCAGCGTGTTCGGTAACAATCTCATCCATTGTCGAGGTCCTGTTCCCCTGGTGACTTTCACTGCATGTCGAGTTTCCGGGACGGCTCCCGCCCCCGACAGCGTCGTCCCGCTAAGCCGCATGTTCCTTTGCTTTCGGAATGGCACCGCTTTCATGCAAACCATCAATTTCCGTCGCGGTGAATCCAAGCTGCCGGAGAACCTCCTCGTTGTGCTCTCCAATCTTTGGGGCGCGCTTCGCGGGCACTTTGGCGACGCCATGCACCTGAAGCGGGCTGCTGATTGTGGACGTCAGCTTGCCGCCGGCGCCTTCCAGCGGAACGACGATGTCGTTCGCCCGGAGCTGGGGATCGTTGATCACCTCTTGGGGTCCGCGCACCGCTCCGAACGTCACGTGAACCCCGTTGAACACCGTGTACCAATGCGCCATCGGCTCGGCACAGAAGATCTCGTCGAGGATCGCCGTGAGCTGTGGCATATTCGCCATCAGCTTCGCCGGATCGGAGAACCGCGGATCGGTCAGAAGATCAGGACGGCCAATGGCCTTGGCGACGGCTGCCAGCTTGTCAGGCGTGACGAGGAGAACGAACCAGGTGCCATCCTTGGTGCGATAGACGTTCATTGCCGCATTTACGGGGTGCGTACGATCGTGCAGCCCAAAGAATTTCGCCTCGCAAAGTGCGGCCTGGATCGAGACGCTTGCGGACCACACGCCTTCAGCGAGAAGCGAAGTCGTGACATGCGCCCCCTCCCCCGTGCGCTCGCGACGATATAAGGCAGTGACGATCGCCGAATAGAGCCCGACGGCGGTGGCATTGTCACCGCTGCCGGCGACCGGCCAGGTCGGCGGCGCGCCGGCATCGCGCGTCATCGACAGCAACCCACTGCGTGCCCAATACGACGTGATGTCAAAGCCGGGGAGGTCCGCATCGGGTCCCTTGTCACCGAAACCCGTGAGGTCCGCGTAGATCAGGCGTGGATTCCACCGCACCACATCTTGATATTCAAGCTTCAGTCGCGCGCGCGCTGGATGCGGCGTATTGACAATGAGAACATCGGCCCATTTGACGAGCTTTTCGAGAACCGACTGAGCGCTTAGGGATTTCAGATCCAGCGTCATGCCGCGCTTGTTGCGATTTGTCAGATGCCACTGATAGGCAT
>JAQGKC010000211.1 GCA_028290305.1 Bradyrhizobium sp. | reverse complement strand
TGAGGCCCTTCCCTCCACGACTTCCGCCGAGAGTCGCCTCCCCTTGTTCAGTCGCTTCGCAAGTACTATGGCCTCATCCGACTTCTCATCCACGTACATGCTCGGCGTGCGGCTTGTCGCCTTCCCGAGCCGGCCCGGCACACGAGTCCGGGCATGGATGAGACCTCCCAGGTTCCGCGCAAAGAACTTCTCCACGTGCACAAGGTCTCCGACTGCGCGAGGTTCTTCCCATGCAAGCCATTCGCCATGGGACGATGTTGCCTTCTCTTTCTCAGAATAAGATCGGCACCTCGAAATTAGACCCGTTTCGCAGCTCAATACTTGGCCCGTGGTCTCCCCTGTGAACGCTTCACGTCGGCCCTCGCGGGACGCCGCGCATCACTCGGGGTCGGGGTGGTTGGCTAGTCCTTACCCGTGGGGGACTTTCACCTCCTATTCTTTGCCAGCTTCCTGGCGCACTCTCAGATGGGTCAAAACCGGAAGAACTCAGTCTGAGCAAATGTCTTCCGAGTTGCCCCTGAAAGTGGACATCCTTGACGAAGTCAGCATGTCTCAAAAGTGCACCAACATCGATGTTTTCTTCGGTGCTGGCGCGGACGACGTCCCGAACGTGTCGGCAAACTGCAGCTAGCAGTTACTCCGGGTGGCCAAACAGCCACGGCCGAGATAGGCTCGCCAACTCGGCGCAATTGCCTCCCTTGTTGACATGGAATGGAGCTGATGATGCGCAGATTTGCACTGATGATTGCATTGGTGTTCGGATTGATGGCATCAGCGTCGGCTCAGAAAGCCGAGATCGATGCGGTGAACGCAAAATGGATCGAATTCTTCAACAAGGGCGATTTTGCTGGCGTCGCGTCGCTTTACACTGCTGATGCGACCGCACTCCCGCCCGGTTCTGCCATCGTGCATGGTGCAGCCGCCATTGGGGCAATGTGGAAGAGCATGGCGGAACACGTTAGCGATCCCCAACTCACAACTCTCGACCTCAAAACACTCGGTCCGTCCGCGGCACGCGAGATCGGAACCTTCAGCTTGAAGACCAAGGGCACGGCACCGCAGGAAGTGATCGGCAAGTATGTTGTGGTTTGGGAAAAGGTCGGAAATGACTGGAAGCTTGCGGCCGACATTTGGAACGATGGCAAGTAAGCCGCGGGCTCCGATAAATCGTAGATCAGGTTCAGGCTGGGCGGGCGGAAGTCCAGGCCGGCAAGCCGCGTTAATTTGGTCTAGCGTCCGCTTGGTGGCTTCGGCGACAAGGTCCGCGCGCCAAGCCGGACACCTGACGTCAACCGTGATACCCAAGCGAACTGTTCAGCGACGCCATGAACGCACCGGCGAGTTTGGGCGGCCGCACCAATGGACCACCATGTCCTCCAGCTCCAACACCAGTATCGCGAAGAAAGCTCGCACGAAGGCCGAGGCGGATTTTGCCACTTGGCTCATGATGGCCAAGCTTGGTGGTTTCGATGACCTTCCGTCAAACGCACAGGGCTTTCTGACTGACTATCGAGCCCGACTCGAGACGATGAGCGAGGCCGAGTCCACGGCGCTGGCCATTCGCGAGGTCTACAGCGCTTATTACAGCGAGATGGGAGGCGTGGGCGCGGCGCCGGAACCAAAGGCTCGCACACCAACCACAGAGGGCAAGGTCGTGCGGCTCCGGAGGCGGCTTAAACCTCAGCCCGCTCTATCGGCTGCACGCCATTCGACCGAGCCAATGATCCGAAAATCCCTCCCGGCAATGCTGATTTTCACGAGCATGGTGGCTCTGATTGTCGCGTATAAATTTCTGACGCAGTAACACCGCCCTCGGACTGCGCGCGGGGACGAAGTGCTGCTCTACCGCAATGCGGCTGATGTCTCAGCTGGGTTTTCAATCGCGCCGTTTTGACCCTCACCAGCCACTTCCGGTCTACCGTGAACAACGGACGTCGTCAGAACGGCACGGTTGGTCCGTTTGGTGCCATGAAGAGACGTCGCACCTTCTAAATGAGAGATACCTCCGATTGATGCGGCCAATCAATAACCGGGATACCCGGATGCCCCGCATCCTAACGGACGAACCAGCGCCGAAAGGCCGACCGGACCGACCCGGATGCGGGTGATCGAAGTCCGACGATTTCTATCGGGCGGGCTTATAACCTTTGACGACGGACTCCGACTTCTTCAGGGCCGCCACAAGTTCCGCCCCGGTCATCAATGCAGTGGTATGGCTGGACTTGATTGCGCCACCCGCCGCAATCGCTACGGCGATGGCAGCCATGCTCTCGATGTTCGGCACGTCCGCGATCAGAATAACGTCATAATCGCCTAAGCAGTACCAACCACCGATCATTTTGCCTCCGACGGCCTCAGTCACCTGCCGTCCAACGGATTCAACGCGGTTTTGCGGATTCTGCATTTGCGCTGCCCATGATTCTGCTGTGTAGGCTGCCTGATACATATAGAGCGGCATGCTCGAACTCCCTTAGCAGAGATTATCCTGACCTTTCACCGGAAGAAGAGCGCGAGCTTCGCCGTATTCACGGCACGGCCTAACTTTATTCGCGCGATGACGCCGGCGGCGATCTGCATGGTAGCGCCGATTGCCCAACTCAAACATATGATGCCAGCCGTGCTGACTGCCACGGTTTCACCCAGAACGATACTGGAGATGGACACCACCGCCGCCACCGCGGTGAGGAAAATGCCGGCCGCAGTTAGCAGCTCCAACATATCCGCACTGGTGCCCAGCCCGCGCCGTGGCGGCAGGTGCATGTGGTGATCGGCAGGAGCCTGGGGCAGATCGATCCCGAGATAGAAGCCGGCGGCCCCGTAAAGCATCATGGCGAGCATGGCTTCAACCGAACCAACCAGGTCGATGCGGGCACTTACCTGGGCAACGAACAGCGCAGAGGCTGTCCCGGTCAAAGCCAGTCCGATCCGTGCGATGACGTGGGCCGACCTGCTGAGGGTCGAGCGGGCATGCCATGGGACGCAGCGTTTGATGATCATTTGATACTCGCCTTTCCGTTGCATTTTGCGCATGCGCAGGGGCCGTGGGCATGTCTCAAACGTGCCGAACTCAGACATCAATGCTGGCAGTGCTTCATTGCGTCCGCTTCAACGGCGACGCAGTCCACTTTCCCTTCAACGCTTCTTTTTCGGCCAGTAGAGGCGCACGGCCGTGAAAGCTCGAAGTCGAGCTGGCCGAAAACCCGAGCAGCGCCAGACCAGTCCAGACGGCTTTGCCTAGGCGGTCCGGGAGGGGAAATGCCCGGTGAGGCATTACTAGCAACGCCCGCGCGCCCCTTATATGAACCATCTCACAGACTCCCAAAAAAGGACCGCCCGAAGTCGCTCTCTTTTTGCTCAGATAACACGGCAACTGACGACCAACAGGCGGCTCCGGTTCATTCGGGGCCGCCATTTTTTGGATTTAGGGCTTATAGCCGCTACGACCGCTCGGACTGATGCCTGCCCGACGCCGTCAGGTCACAAGGTTCGGAGAATTGCTGCGGATATCGGATAATGGGATGGTCCGGCCGTGCTCCTGCCCTGCCAGCAAGCGAAGCTGGCAAGGGGCGCCAAAGACAAGGAGCACGCCATGTCTCAGACACCCAATGGCGCTGATTCCTTTTGGAGAACAGCGCGATGCGATCAGCAAACTTCATCGAGATTGAGTCAGACCCAATCTTGCAGGCCGAATGACAACCATTGCTTGCAAGCACGGTAAACTTAGCGCCACGGCGGTCGCGTTGGGGTCTTTTGGGGTTGCCGATGCAAAGCTGCCCGTGTCATCCAACGGAAAGGGCCGAGCTCGGAGATGAAACCTTCACACTGATCCCACTTCCGTCTTGTCGATTAACTGTCGACGGGGATCACGACCTCCGATGTCCCTCTCGATCATCGCGAATAGCCCCTTGCCAGCGCTGGCCTTCTCCCACAGCGCTCCGACAAGCCGCTTCTCGTTGGTATCGTCGTTGCCAGAGCCCGCAAGGTGCTGGCCCTTGTATTCGACGACGAAAATGCGTCCGTCTTTCAGCTTCGCGACGAAATCGGGATAGGTAGCCAGCGGCAGTCGGAATGAATTGACGTGTTGCGCCACATTGCGAATCCAAAACTCGACCTTGTCGTTCAGGCTATCGAGCATTTGGGCGCAGATGAACTCCTCGCCACCATCCCCTTCCTTCCCGCTGAAAGCGGGCACGTTGTCGGCGCCCAGGAAGTGGTTGCGGAATTTAACGCACTGCCGCGATGTTTTCGAACGTCAAAATACATTTCCTTGAAGAACTTGAAGCCTTCCTCGAGAGAAAATGCCCGTCCTGGCCTCAGGAGAGAACAGACAGAGCTGGTAAGCCCGGTTCCGCGCCTCCTGACGCAAGGCTTTTATCTTTGCTTCCAACTTCTGTGCCAGCGGATATTTGGCTCGCCAGAGGGCGGATATGACAATGCCTCGCGCCCTGGTCAGATGACTGATGGCATCACGAAGCCATCTTAGGAGTTCCGATGGAGGCACATAAATTTGCCGCACCTGACGGTCGAGCCAAACCGCCAGGCCGATTTCGTCCCAGCCTTCTACCGGGCTGTCGAGAGCCAGTCGGTCCTGTTCGTTGACGAAGGAATAGGCAAGCTTCTTGCCATCAAGATCGATTTCAAATTCCATTTGGCTCCGCCGAACGGAAAACTCGCCCTCGGTGAGTGCCGCCGGTGCGTCGAGCAAGGACCACTCGAACTCCTCCATGAAGCGATCAGTAGCAGCGAAAACGAACTCATCCCGCACCCAACCAGTCAGAGCGGGAGCCACGAAACTGGCTCCGCGCTCAGCCGGTGAAAGAATAGAGTGGACTTCGGCGCGATACCGGGTTGCAGCCTCGGATACCTGCCTCCGCACTGCTTCCGGCGCAGCTCTGAGAATCGCGGCTTCAACTTCCGGCGCAAGATAGCCTGCGACAGCGATTTCGACATTACCGCCCTCGATCGCCCTGACTACTACGGCATCACCTGCTTCTCGGTGAAGAGCTTCCACCGCTTCCGGAGTTGCGCTGAATGTCTGACGAAAAACAGGCGCCGGTCGCGAGCGTAATGTAAACAGACCATCCGCATCCAGTTCGAATTGTGGATTCTCGATGTTCTCGCGAGCCTCGGAATCGTCGAAACCCATGTCCACCAGCCTGTCGACCAAAGCCTTGGCCGCCTCAGTGAAGACCGGCTCCGCGATGTGCGCATAAGCCTTGTTCAACTCCGGGAAAGCGCGTCGCTTGGCATAGGGCAAAGCACTCTTCCACGCCGCCACCATCTTGGAGCTCGTGCCGTTCTGCGGTCTTCGTCATCGGACGCCCCTTCAGTCTTTCGCGATGCCAACCGCTACGCGATAACTTTTTTGTACAACCAGCGACCGCCGTCATAGCGCCGCCAAACCTGTCCGCGTACAAGCCGGCCGGTGATTGTGCGTCTGGGAATGATGACGGTATGTAAGTGCCAAGCTCCCGTCGTTGGGGCGTTGGCTCAATCCGAGGGTGAAGCTGATGGCTGTCATCGTCGCCTCTGGTTCAATCGATCCGTTTCATGTACGGGCCGTGCAGAACGTCATGGCTCATCTCGAAGGCTTTCACGATGGCAGCCCCGACGCTGACGACTAAAGCGATAAATAAAACGGTTTCAATGAGCATGGTTTTCGATCCTTCCGCCTTCAGGTAGATAGAGGATCGACCGGCCACAGTGGTCAATAAAACCTGGGTTTTAACCTGATGCGATATTATTTTACGGCCGATGCGACATTTTTGCAGCGTCTGCTCATTGGCTGGAACAGGTCGAGCGTCGCGGTAATGACCAACGTCCGTTTCGAGGGTGATCCGTGAAATGCCGGGACATTGAACGGTGTCACTGCTGGCCGGCATTGACGGCTAGAGGAGGGCCGGGCGACGTCAGCCCTTCAAGTCATATTCCCCTTTGAGCCGCGCCGCGATCTGCTCGACCATTTCGCGACGATCGGCATCGAGTTCTGATCCTTCTTGCACGACCGCTACCTTCCAACTGTCGCCATCAGGCTGAACAGAAATCATCATATCGGTCGGCCAGTCGCAGATGTCCTCCATTTCAACCTTGATAGAGGCTTCGAGTTCAGCCGCAGTCTTGCTCGGCTTTTTCATGCTGATATCTCGCAGTAAGGCCGCGACGGTTCCAAGCACGAAATGGAACCAACCCGTCGCGGCTGATTTATAATTTCTCCGTGGTAAAATAGGAGGTTCAAGATGATCCGTAAGATTATCGGAGCGGCATTTCTGTCCGCAGCCATTATTATCCCGCTTTCCGCGTCAGCTCAGGGCGTGCCCGGAGGTGTCGACCGAGGTGCCCGCGAAGGCGAGCGGGCTGGAGGCCCTGTGGGCGCTATCGTTGGCGGCACAATCGGCGGGGTCGTCGGCGGAGTTTCGGGAATACTGGGTGTCGATGAACGGCCGCGCTTTCATCGCTATGTGGTTGAGCAGCACCGGCCATCTTACCGTTATCAGGGTGACGTAAGAGTTGGCGCCGAGCTTCCGGAAGCGGGCGTGACCTATTACGACGTTCCTCAGGAATACGGGGCTCGTGAATATCGCTACACGGTCGTCAACGATCGACCGGTGCTGGTTGATCCCCATACTCGACGCATCGTAGAAGTCGTCGAGTAAACTGGCGCTTTATAAAAACGATATTGGAAAAGCCGCTCAGGTTGAGCGGCTTTTTCTTCGTCGGCCGTACGAATCACCGAGCCCGCTGGCCGACCGTCAAACCTTAATGCTTTCTTAACGTCCCTTTTTGACCCCGGGATATTTCTAAGGTCGGTCTCGCGCGCGCGAGACGGGGGGCCCTGTCCATGCTCCCCGGGGGATAGATTTTCCGCCCGCCAGCCTGACGCCCAACTGAAAGCCCTTGCCCTACGCGGCTATGGCACGCGGCCGAGCCGGTCGCGCCAGCCATAGCAGCGAGGCAAGGATGAAGCGTGATCTCTATGCAGAAGTGTCGGCGCGCATTGTTGCAGAATTAGAAGCCGGCGCCGCCCCTTGGGTTAAGCCGTGGTCGGCAACCGCCGGCGCGAACAGCCCGTGCAATGCCTTGAGCAACCGGCCCTACTCTGGCTGCAACGTCGTTCTGTTGTGGATGGCGCAGGCGGCCGGCTATCGCACGCCGCGCTTCCTGACATTCAAGCAGGCTTTGGAATTGGGCGGCAACGTCCGCAAGGGCGAGCACGGCACGAAGGTGCATTTCGTGAAGCAACTCCAGGTTCAGGACAAGGGCGCGGACGATGAGACCGCAACGCGCTTCGTGCCGATGATGCGGGAGTATACGGTTTTCAATGTCGACCAGTGCGAGAACCTTCCTGATAGCATCATCACAGGGAAGCCGATGCGCGTTCGCAATCCGGACACGCGTGACGAACTTGCCGACGCATTCTTACACTCAACGGGTGCGGACATCCGCGAGGGCCACGGCGAAGCCTGCTACATCCCGAGCCGAGATTTTATCTCGATGCCCGCATTCGATGCTTTCAAGAGTGCAGATCACTTCTACAATGTGGCATTCCATGAATTGACGCATTGGTCGGGCCAAAAGTCGCGCCTCGACCGAGACTTGAAGAACCGGTTTGGCGCACGCAATTACGCAGCCGAGGAACTCATTGCAGAATTGGGGGCCGCGTTCCTATGCGCGGAATTTGGCTTTGACGGTGACGTCAGGAATGCGGGCTATATTGCCTCTTGGATTGAGCTTCTGAAGGCTGACGGGCATTCTTTACAGCCTGCAGCCGGGCATCCAAGGCTGCGGACTATCTGCGCGGCTTGGCCCTTGCCGAGCCCGCGGAAAGGGCAGCGTGATGGCAGCGCAGGCCCCCAAATCGAGCCCCAGGCAACGCGAGCCGCTCTTTGACGTCCACCCGAGGACCGGCGTCAGCATCGAAGTATTCTATGCGGACCGCACGCTGGAAACATTCGGCAGGAGCGGCGCTGGTTGGTTTTGGTGGTCTCGCCGACGTGGCTGTTCGCCGGACGGTCCGGCGACTGGCCCGTTTGCTACGAGCTACGCAGCGTATCGGCACGCAATGACTGCGACGGCGCCGATCGACGCACGAACGCATGACGAACAGAACGTCGCTTTCCATGTGCCAAGGATGTGACATGGAACAGCCGACACGCGATGATACTTGGTTGGAAAGCGTAGTATTCACTAGCATTTTTTGAATTGGCCCGTTTAGGCCCGGCGCAGCCGAACTTGCTGATGAAAAAGCCCGCCATCTCATTGAGATGGCGAGCTAATTCTTGGTTGCGGGGATAGGATTTGAACCTATGACCTTCAGGTTATGAGCCTGACGATTTGTCGGTCGCACTCACCATGACCAAGGGTCCAGCGCGCCAGCATAGCAACGGCGGCGGGCGAAGCTCGACAATCTCTGCTGCAAGCGCGACGCACCGCGGTGGAACCTACGGCAGCCGAGTTAGGCAGCCGTCCGACTCCTCAGGCCGCGATCAGACCCGCGCCGATCCCTGCAACGGGTTCGCGAGCGATGTGGACGGATCTTTCCAGCGATGTTGAACCGGACGTGCGTCAGGGCCGCCCTCGGCGTCGTAGACGCTATTGTCGAGGCGACGTCCGCCCAGTGGACCCACTTTGGGCTCGAACTTGGGACGCGCTGATTAAGAAGTCCTCAACTGTCCGATTTGCACTCCGAAGCCGCCGATTGCCGCATGAGCCAAGGCGTCAAGCTTCGCGAAGAGCGGATCCCGCATACACTTTGAACGGAATGGCGGAGGCAAAGATCTCGCGAATTCACGAGTACCGCGTCCAACACATGCCCAAGCGTAACACCGACAAGCTTGCCCGCGCGAAAACACGACCCGATCCCGCCCAATGGGGTGAGGACGAAGTAATGACCCTTGTCGAGGCCGCTGCCGTATTTTTTCCGCAGGGTCCCTTGACATTATCATCGTTGCGCAGGGCAGCGGCCGCCGGGACTCTTGAAATCGCCAAAGTGGCAGGTAAGGATCTGACCACGCCTCGTGCCATCCGCAAATTGGTCAAACCGTCATGCCGGGCCGCAAAGCCAAGCCGCCACGACTCTGGTTTCGAGAAGACGAAGGATGCTGGGTCATCCTCGATCGATCAGAGGGAAAGCGACGGCAGATCCGCACAGGTTGCAGCGGCGACGACATTGATGGCGCTGCGAAAGCGCTCGAAACCTACATCGGCGGACGGCATACAACCACAATCGGCGCAACTGACCCTGGCGTCCTCGCCATAGCCGACGTGCTCACCGCCTATGAGATATCCAAACGTCCCAAGGACAAGAACGACGAACGCGCCTGGGCACAACATGACCCGCTGCTGATCCGCCTGCTCGACCTCAATAACTTCTTCGGCGACAAGACGGTCGGCAAGCTCAAGGCCCAGCTTTGCCGCGACTTCGCAGACTGGTCCACCGGCACGCCGAATGAGAACAACAGGCAAGCCTGCATCAAGCTACGTCAAGGCACCGTATCCGATCAAACCGCCAGGCGCCGGCTTGAGGATTTGCGGGCTGCCGTCAACGCGTACCATGCGGAGCACACGCTGAGCGTCGTTCCGAAGATTACCCTGCCTCCCAAGGCGGAAGGCCGCGACCGCTGGTTAACGCGCAACGAAGCCGCGCGCCTGCTTGGTGCCGCGATCGGCTACGTGTGGGATAGCGAGCGAGGCTCCTGGAAACGAAAAGAGGACGGCAAGCTATTGCGTCGCGAGCGGTGGATCATCCGGCGACGTTATCCGACCGCCCGCTTTTGCCTGATTGGCGTTTACAGCGCGCGGCGCGAGGAAACGATCCGGCGCACGCAATGGCTCCCCACCACCACACATCCCTGGATGAACCTGGACGCCATGGTTTATCAGGGCAAAGGGGCGCTGGAACGGTCAACCAAGAAGCGGCGACCGCCAGCAAAGATCGCGAGCCGTCTGCGCCCTCACTTGGTCCGTTGGCGCAAACTCGACCAAACGCGATCGGCCGAACTGCGCGCGGCCGGCATTCTCGAGAACAGCGAACAAATCCGGTTTGTGGTCAACCGCATCAACGATGGTCAGCCGCTCGCCGGCAAGATCAGGTCAGCATGGGAAGGAATTCTGGAAGATGCGGGCCTCGGCGACGACGTAGTGCGGCATTCCCTCCGGCACACCGCAGCGACCTGGCTGATGCAGGCTGGTGTCGATTTGTGGGAAGCAGCTGGCTGGCTGGGAATGACCGTCGAACAGTTGGAAGCCAACTACGGCCATCATCATCCGGCTTTTCAGGAGGAGGCAGCGGAGGCGTTCAGCGCCCGGCGTTAGCCGGTTTGCTTAATTACTCCGAGTGAGGCGCAGATGTTCCGCCAGCAAAAACGAGATGTAGCTCCGGATCAAATTGCAGAAAAGACGAGCTTCATTTTCTTGCAATGAGAAGTCTGCACGAAGATTGGCGCCATGCCGGATGCCACCACCGGTCGGTGATGAAAGATAGCCATGCAACGTTTTTGCCCATGTAAGTGAGCGCTCAAGCGTTGTCCCTTTTTGGTGCGTACTCCAGCAACCAAAGGATTTCTTGTACCGCCTGGCGGTACTGCCCGGCTGTCAAATATTCCTGCGACTGTTGGAGGGATTGTTGAATAATATTTTGTGCTTGCTCGCTCAGTGAAGGCGGGAGAACCTCGACCGCAATCGATGTTTCGTGGAGCACCACCAAGTCCGGCAACTCAATTTTATAGCCAGCATCGTGCTTCGCAAGAATCTGGTTGATCATCTCGGCATCCGGCGTGTGGATGTCATCGCTGGCAAGGCTCCCGCAGGCACCGTAAAAGGCTTCAATAAACAACGGGGCATTTTCCGTCGCTTACTCCGGCCCAACCTTCGTCTGAACTCCAATTGGAGACCATTCCAGCAGCGCCCGCGAAATAACCTTTGAAGTGCTCCAACAATTGCCTCCGGTTGCCTTGAGCAACGACTTTTCCGATCAAGTTGTAAAAGTCGTTCGAAAATCCGAACGCGATCGGACCCGGTGACGTAAAACGCCATGCACCGTTAAATTTGAGAATCGCGGCCACGGAGAAAGCCATTTCGTTGCGCAAATCGTTGCGCTTTAAATGTATGAAAAAGCTAAGGTATTGATATAATGGTCGGAGTGGCAGGATTTGAACCTGCGACCCCTGCGTCCCGAACGCAGTGCTCTACCGGGCTGAGCCACACTCCGACAAGAACGCGGCTTATAGCCTTGGGTTTCGCACACCGCAAGAACCCGAATTGAGGATGCCAATCCCCGTGAATGTGGGCCTGACAACACAGATTCTGCCCGCCGGCGAGGCCGCCGTGGCCGCGGCGGCGCGCTGCCTGGTGGCGGGCGGGCTGGTCGGGTTCCCGACCGAGACCGTTTATGGCCTTGGGGCCGATGCCACCAACCCGGCGGCGATCGCGCGGCTCTATCAGGCCAAGGGCCGGCCTTCCTTCAATCCGCTGATCGCCCATATCGGCGATCTCGAGGCTGCCCGGCGGATCGCGCGCTTCGATGCGCAGGCAACAGCGCTTGCCGAGGCGTTCTGGCCGGGGCCGCTGACGCTGGTGCTGCCTAAAACAGATGACTGTGCGGTGGCCGATCTTGCCACCGCCGGGCTCGATACCATCGCGATCCGGGTGCCGGCGCATCCCTTGGCGCGCGAGATTTTACGCGCGTTTGGCGGTCCGGTGGTGGCGCCATCGGCGAATTTGTCGGGCCATGTTTCGCCGACGACCGCGGCCCATGTACGAAGCGACCTCGCGGGGCGCATCGATCTGATCGTCGATGGCGGTGCGGTCCCGGTCGGCGTCGAATCCACCATTGTCGGATGCTTCGACATACCGATGCTGCTGCGCCCCGGCGGGCTACCGCGCGACCAGATCGAGCGCGCGCTCGGCCGCGCTTTGGTTCAGCCGCCTGACGATGCCGGCAACGATACAGGCCAGCCTCTGGCGCCGGGCATGCTGGCGTCGCATTACGCGCCGCGCACCCCAGTGCGGCTCAATGCCGGCAGGGTTGAGGCCGGCGAGGCGCTGCTGGCGTTCGGTCCCGTAACGGTGCCAGGAGTGGACGCCGCAACAAGCGTGATGAATTTGTCCGCGCACGGCGATCTCAATGAGGCCGCCGCCAATCTTTTCGGTTATCTTCGTGTGCTCGACACCAAGGGCGCGCGGGCGATCGCGGTCATGCCGGTGCCGCATCACGGGCTCGGCGAAGCCATCAATGACCGGCTGCGCCGCGCCGCCATGGGACGGGAATGAACAGGGGTAAGAGACCAAGATGAATATCGTTCAACCATCAGTGCCGCCGCTCTCGCCCGAACTGATCGAGCGTTTCCGCAAGATCGTCGGCGACAAATATGCGGTGACCGATGCGACTGACATCGCGCCCTATGTCACCGAAGAGCGCGACCTGTATCACGGGCGCTCTCCGCTGGTTTTACGGCCCGGCTCGACAGCGGAAGTCTCCGCCATCTGCAAATTAGCCACCGAACACAGGATTGCGCTGGTGCCGCAGGGCGGCAACACCGGTCTGGTCGGCGGGCAGACCCCTCACAATGGCGAGGTGGTGATTTCGATGCGGCGGATGGACAAGATCCGCGACATCGACACCGCATCCAACACCATGACCTGCGAGGCCGGCGTGGTGCTGCAGATCGCGCAGCAGAAAGCCTCCGAGGTCGACCGGCTGTTCCCGCTGTCGCTCGGCGCGGAAGGAAGCTGTACCATCGGCGGCAATCTCTCCACCAATGCCGGCGGCACCGCAGCGTTGGCCTATGGCGTGGCGCGCGAGATGGCGCTGGGACTGGAAGTGATGCTGGCCGACGGTCGTGTCCTCAATGGATTGTCGAAGCTGAAGAAGGACAACACCGGTTACGATTTGCGCAACCTGTTCATCGGCGCCGAAGGCACGCTGGGCATCATCACCGCGGCGACCCTGAAACTGTTTCCAAAGCCGCGCGCGGTGGAAACCGCCTTTGTCGGACTGAAGTCACCCGCGGAAGCGCTGAAGCTGCTGTCGATCGCGCAGAGCGAGGCCGCGGGCACTCTCACCAGTTTCGAACTGCTGGCCGATATCGCCGTCGATTTCAGCGTCCGTCACGGCATCGATATCCGCAATCCCATGGCCAGCCAGCACCCCTGGTATGTGCTGATGGAGCTGTCGTCCTCGCGCGAGGACGCCCGCCACACTCTGGAAGCCATTCTGGCGCGCGGCATGGAGGAGGGCATCGTCGACGACGCGGTGATGGCCTCCAGCCTCAGCCAGCGCCAGGCGTTCTGGAAGCTGCGCGACGAAATGTCGGCGGCGCAGAAGCCCGAGGGCGGCTCGATCAAGCACGATATTTCGGTGCCGGTCGCCGCGGTGCCCGATTTCATCGCGGAAGCCAATGCCGCCGTGGTGAAACTGATGCCGGGCGCGCGGCCGGTGCCGTTCGGCCATCTCGGCGACGGCAATATCCATTACAATATCAGCCAGCCCGTTGGCGCAGACGCCGCCGATTTTCTAAGCCGATGGCATGAGGTCAACGCCGTCGTATTCGCCATCGTGCTGCGGATGGGCGGATCGATTTCCGCCGAGCACGGCATCGGCGTGCTCAAGCGCGACGAACTCCCTGATGTAAAGGACAAGGTCGCGATCGAACTGATGCGCGGCATCAAGGCGATGCTCGACCCGCTCGGCATCATGAATCCGGGCAAGGTGCTGTGAACACTCCAACAGCCCGTCACACGCTGACCATCACGGCAATTGAAGACAGCGATATCGCCGAGGTGATTGCGCTTTGGCAACGTTGCGGCTCAACGCGCGCATGGAACGACCCAGCCGGGGATATCGCGCTGGCGCGCAGGGAAGCCAACGCAACGGTGTTGCTGGGCCGGAATGACGGTGTCCTCGTCGCGTCGGTTTTAGTTGGCCACGACGGCCATCGTGGCTGGGTCTATTACGTCACTGTCGATCCCGATCATCGTCATAGAGGCTATGGTCGCGCCATTATGACCGCCGCAGAAAACTGGCTCCGTGCCCGCAGCATTCAGAAGCTTCAGCTCATGGTCCGGGGAGACAACGCCCAGGTGCATGCCTTCTACGAGTCACTTGGCTACTACGATCAGGAACGCGTGATCTTTGCAAAATGGCTCGACGGCCGCGAGCCGACCCCGTAGTCGAAAATCAGCAGGCATGACATGACTGTCGCCGATCGCATCCGAGTCCGGAATGTCCGCGTGCTCTCCGATAATCATTACGTGCTGAAAACCACCACTTTCGAGTGGCGGCGCGCCAACGGCGAGTGGCAGACGCAGCACCGCGAGACCTACGACCGCGGCAACGGCGCGACGCTACTGCCCTACAATCTGGCGCAGGGCACCGTGGTGCTGGTGCGGCAATTCCGCTATCCGGCCTATGTCAACGGCTACGACGATCTGCTGATCGAGGCCGCGGCCGGTTTGCTGGACAACGAATCGCCGGAAGTCCGGATTCGCGCCGAGGCGGAAGAGGAAACCGGCTATCGGCTCGGCGAGATCAGGAAAATATTCGAAGCCTTCATGAGCCCCGGTGCGGTCACCGAAAAGCTGCACTTCTTTGTCGCGGAATATGAACCTTCGATGCGGATTGGAAGCGGCGGCGGCCTCGCCTCCGAGGGCGAGGACATCGAGGTGCTGGAATTGCCGATCGATCAGGCGCTTGCGATGATCGCCGATGGCCGCATTGCCGATGCCAAGACCATCATGCTGCTGCAGTACGCCGCGCTGAATATTTTTCGGTAGAATACACATTTTTTTTTGCAAGTTCGTCATGGCCGGGCTTGTCCCGGCCATCCACGTCTTTACAGGCTCTCAAAAAAGGAAGACGTGGATGCCCGGCACAAGGCCGGGCATGACGAACGATAGGATTATCAGAACAAACTTCCCTGCCCGTCATCAGATGCCACCGGCACCGCCTTGCGCGGCGCGGCCTTGTTTGCCGGCTTTGGCTCTTCGGCCGCCATCTGCTCCGGCGTGATCGGCAGGATCAGTTGCGCGTCGTCATTGGCAACGCGGTTGACCCGCGTTGAGACCTCGTGCCAGACGAACTCGCCTTCATCGGGCGCCGTCAGCAGCAGCATCGCCGCCTCCGCATCGTGAGTGCGGCAATCGAGCCAGCGATCGAAATCGTCAGGCGCAATCGTCACGGGCACCCGGTGATGCAGCAGTGCGAGGTCGGCGCTCGCCGGTGCGGTGACGATCGCCACGGTATCGAGTTCTTCGCCGTTTGGGCCGATCCAGGTTTCCGCCAGCCCCGCCAAGCCGATCGGGCCTCCGTCGCGGCGATGGATGAAATAAGGCCGTTTGCGATTTTCAGAGACCTGCCATTCATAATAGCCATCCGTGGGGATCAGGCAGCGCCGCCGCTTGATGGCGTTCTTGAAGGCCGGTTTTCCAGCACCGTTTCAGCGCGCGCATTGATCAGCAATGTGAATTTGCGGGGATCCTTGACCCAGGCAGGCAGCAGCCCCCAGCGCATCAGCTGGAAATGCCTGATGCCGTTTTCGACAATGACCACTGGTATCGGCTGGGTCGGCGCAATATTATGCCGCGACGGGAAATTGGGCTGCTCAGAATAGCCGAATATCTGCCGCAGGGCCTCGGGCGGCGAGGTGATTACGAAGCGTCCGCACATTCTGTCGTCCAAATAGGCATCCGTTCAGCACCTTTTAACCCCAACCGTCAACACTGCGGCAGATGACATCAACGGCTTCCAAACCCGCACAATCCGACCGCCAGATGCCGCGCCTGCCAAGCCCTGATGAAGAGGCGTGGGCCGCGCAATTGCGGGCCGCCAACATCAATCCCCGCACCGGCCTTGCCACCGATTATCTGAATCACTTCAACGAAGCCATCATGCTGCTGGAGATGATTCCGGATATGCCGGAATGCGCGGAGGATTTCCTGGGATGGAACCCGATGTCCTATCGCGAGCATTTCATCGCGTCCAATTTCAGGGGGCGCGACCTCGCGATCGCGGCCTATGATTCCGCAGACGCCGACATTCGTGCCGAATTCGACAACATCACCAGCGCAATGACCGCGATTCTCACCGCGGTCAGCGCAGCGATGCTCGAGGCGAGCCAGGACAAGACCCGCGCCACGCTGGCGGAACAAGCCACCGGCTGGGTCAAGCCGCTCGTCGCACTGGCCGGCGGCATCATCAATGGCGGCGCAGAGGCCGACATCGAAACCATCATGAAGAGCCACTGACCGCCGTGGTTTCATCTGTCCAGCCGCAGCATCCCCAGCTTGCCGTCAGCGCGGCGATCTTTCGCAACGATAAAATCCTGCTGGTGCGGCGCGCGCGATCCCCGGCCAAGGGTTTTTATTCGCTGCCCGGCGGCCGCGTCGAATTCGGCGAATCGCTGCACACCGCCCTGCATCGCGAAGTCGCTGAGGAAACCGCATTGAAAGTAGAGATCGTCGGCCTCGCTGGATGGCGCGAGGTGCTGCCGGGAACCAGCGGCGGCAGCGGGCACTATCTGATCATGTCATTCGCGGCGCGCTGGATCAGTGGCGAGCCGGTCCTGAACGACGAACTCGACGATTTCAAATGGCTCGCACCGGACGCGCTTGGCGATCTCAAGGTCACGGGCGGCTTGCAGGAGGTCATCCAGTCGGCCTGGCGCCTGCTCCGGGCCTGACGCGCAAAACTGCTCGGTTTCACGTCCTCGAACCCCCCGCGCCTTGCTTCCAGCGCATTGAAAAGGCATATCACGCGGGTTCCCGGACCCATTCAAGTATTTGCATGTCAAAGTATTTTCTGGCCACTCTCATCTTCATCTCGGCGTGCAATCTGGGTCCCGCACGGGCCCAGGATGCAGCCGCGCCGTTCGACGGCGACCTGCAGCGGTTGGCCGAAATCCTCGGCACCCTGCATTATCTGCGTGGCATTTGCGGCACCAATGAAGGCGGCAAATGGCGCAACGAAATGCAGGCGCTGATCGATGCCGAAACCCCCTCGGGCGATCGCCGCGCCCGCATGATCGCGGGCTTCAACCGCGGCTATAACGGGTTCAAGCAGACCTATCGGACCTGCACGCCGGCAGCGTCAGTCGCGATCCGCAGATATATAGAAGAAGGCTCGAAGATTTCGCGCGATCTGACGGCCCGCTACGCCAACTAGAAAACGCCGGTTCACCAACCCGGCGTTGAAGACCGAAGAGACCGCAACGACATGACCGCTATTTATTTCGATCTCGACGGCACGCTCACAGACCCGAAACCCGGGATTACCGGTTCAATTCAGTATGCATTGCAAAGACTGGATCATCCGGTCCCGTCACAGGACGAACTGACGTGGTGCATCGGACCGCCGCTTCGCGCCAGCTTTGTAACGATGCTGGGTGGCGAGAGCCTGGCTGATCTCGCGGTGTCGTTTTATCGCGAACGGTTCGCCGATGTCGGCCTCTATGAGAACAGCGTCTATCCCGATATCAAGGACGTTCTGACGACGCTTAGTCACTCACGCGCTCGCATGTTTGTGGCGACCAGCAAGCCCGTCATCTTTGCCGAGCGGATTATCGATCACTTCGGCCTGACAAGCTACTTCGAACGCATTTTCGGTTCGGAGTTGGACGGTACACGCGTCAACAAGACCGAGCTTCTGGCTTACGCCCTCGAAAGAGCGGACGTGAACCCGTCACAGGCGCTGATGATCGGCGACCGGAGCCACGACATGATTGGGGCAAAAAATAACGGAATGGGCGCGATCGGCGTGCTCTATGGTTACGGCAGCAGGCAAGAGCTCATCGAGGCTGGCGCCAGCCATGTTTGCGCCACGCAACGTGCGATCCTCGACCATATCCACATGCCCATCGATTGACCGAGCTAGTCCGCGGCGGGCCAAAGTCCGAGCGGGCCTGCCGGTTCCCCGAAAGCACGATAAATGCGGAAACCGCCGTTAACCTTTCTTAAAGAAGTGGTCTAGGCGGCCTCGCGCTGCATGCTAAACCTTGCGCATTCGACGCGGCCCGCCCTGGATCGCGCAAGACAGCCTGTTGAGTTTCATGAGCCATCCAGTGTCCTTCACAACCGCCCGCGACCCGCTGCCCGATCACGAGCAAAAACAGGCCGCGCTCAGTTATCTCAACGAGGCCTGGGCGGAGGCGCGGCACGATGGCGTCGATGGCGACTGCCTTGCGCAGGCCTGCCTGTTCGCAGCGTTCGCTGAACTGGTCGGAACCTATGGCGAAGACGCGGTGGCGAAATTCGTGGAAGGCCTCCCCGTCCGCGTCCGCAACGGCGAGTTTTCGATCTCGCTGGCGAAGCAGTAAATTTGCGTTGGGCAAAATCGTCATTGCGAGAAGCGCAGCGACGAAGCAATCTAGTCTTGGTCGCTTCACTCAAGGTATCTGGATTGCTTCGCTTCGCTCGCAATGACGGATAAGCAATCAATTACGCCCTCAGCGTCTCCAAAAATCGCACCGGCTCGCCGGTCGATGGCGCAACCAGCTCGCCCTGCCACATTACGCGGCGGCCTCTGACAAAAGTGCCGACCGGCCAGCCGGTGACGCGGACGCCGTCATAGGGCGTCCAGCCCGCGCGGGAGGCGACCCATTTGTTGGTGATGATCTCGCTGCGCTTGAGATCGACCACTGTAAAGTCCGCGTCATAGCCTGCAGCGATGCGGCCCTTGCAGGCGATATTGAACAGCCGCGCCGGGCCTGCGCTGGTGAGATCGACAAATCTCGCCAGCGACACCCGCCCGGCGTTGACGTGGTCGAGCATCAGCGGCACCAGCGTCTGCACCCCGGTCATGCCCGACGGCGACGCGGGATAAGTCTTGGCCTTTTCCTCCAGCGTGTGCGGCGCATGGTCGGAGCCGAGCACGTCGATGATGCCCTGCTCGATGCCGCGCCAGATGCCGTCGCGGTGATCGGCCGATCGCACCGGCGGATTCATCTGCGCCCGGGTGCCGAGCCGCTCGTAGCAATCGGGTGCGGTCAGCGTGAGGTGATGCGGCGTCGCCTCGCAGGAGGCGACATCCTTGTGATCCCTGAGCAACTCGATCTCTTCCTTGGTCGAGATGTGCAGCACGTGAATGCGTTTGCCGGTTTCATGGGCGAGCTTTATCAGGCGCTGCGTCGCCAGCAGCGCCGCGGTCTCGTCGCGCCATACCGGGTGCGAGCGCGGATCGCCTTCGACGCGCAAGTGCTTGCGGTCGTTGAGGCGGTATTCGTCTTCGGCATGAAAGGCGGCGCGCCGC
>JAQGKC010000188.1 GCA_028290305.1 Bradyrhizobium sp. | reverse complement strand
ATTATAACGACATCAGAACGCATCGGTCATTGGACAAAGACGCGCCGGCCGTTCGCCCGGTTCAGCGAACTGGAATCCTCCGTTCACACCCGATACTCGGCGGACTTCATCATCACTACGTCAGGGTGTAGGTTTTCGGTACACACAGTGGTGTGTGGCGATGATATCACGCTGCGTAGACCGAAGCCGCCCCCGCATTTCGAATAGCGGCCTTCGCACCCACGGTACAAGACTAGCAAGGTGGGCAGAACTGTCGTCGCAAAGCGCGCTAGTATTGTCTTATTAGAGGAAGCATCGCGATCGATCCGAGGACAGCGGCACCGACGAGGACCATTAGGCCTGCATTGAAGGACCCCGTATATGCGATGAGCGAGCCCATGGCGAGCGGCGAGAGTGCTCCAACAATATTTCCGATGCCATTGAAAACGCCGACTCCAGACGCGACGGCTCGGGGGGGAATTATTTGGAGCGATAGCGCAAATAGCGGAGGTAGCGCCGAACCCCAAAAGAAGGCACTGACTGCAATGAGGATCGCCGCTGTTTGCGCGTCGGATACCACGGACACGGCATACATCGCGACCCCGGCAGATAACAGGCCTAGCCAACAAAAAAGGGCACGGCGGCCAAGTTTGTCGGACAACGTGGCCGAGAGGATCTCGCCCAGGAACATCGCGAAAAAAGGCAGGAATGAGAAGAAGCTTGTCTGCCGCGGATCGAAGCCGCGGACCTTGATAAGGTAAGTCGGGAGCCAACTATTCAGCCCCCAGAGATAGACAAGAGCCGCGGAGTTGAAGATCACGATCATCCAGAAACGCCAGTCGCGGCAATACAAGCCCACTTGCGAAAGGTACGAAAAGCGAGCTTCGGGGAGTGCGTCGCCGGAATTTTCCATCGCTTGCGCCACAGTTGGCGGGTGATCCCGAAGAAACATCAAAATCAGTGGCAGAATAACGACCAGATTGAGTAGAGCCAGAAAGATGAACGCGTAACGCCAACCAAAGGTTGTCTCCAGAAAAATCATCAGTGGAAAGCCGATCGCCGATCCGAGGGGACTGCCGACCATCCAGATAGAGTTGGCGCGCGCTTGCTCTCGTTTTGGAAACCAGCGCTTGATCAGCGAATTCGTAATCGAGAACTGAGGACCCTCCGCCAAGCCCAGAAGGACCCTGAACGTGAGCATCCCAGTGAAGGATCCCGCACCGGCCATCAGTATCATGAACACGCCCCAGAAGGCCGTCCCGATCGCGAGTGAACGACGAAGTCCGTAGAGATCGCCGACAAAACTCAGGAGAACGCCTGAGCATCCATACGCGAAAACGAAGGAAGTCATTAGCAGACCTAGCAGGGTCGGGTTGAATCCGGTCCCCATCGCATTCTGAAAATCGGTATTGGTGAACAGGACCGCGACACTAATGCGGTCGAAGAAGGCCGAGAGCACGGCGAAGAACAGAATGAAGGCAATGATCCAGCGGCGTCGCGATGCCGCTGGTTCGACGGCCGCGCTTGTTGCCGCCTGAGCTAAGGTTGCAGTTCCGGTATCGGTGTGCGTCGTCATTTTATTCCCCACTACAAATTAATCGAACGTCGGATGTCGGAACGAACGCACGTGGTCCGACGAAGAGCTCATAGACCCGTCGCCATTCCACATCGGTGGCAGGATTCAACCCAGCTTTGTTGTCCTGATTGATGCTTCCGAGCGCGCCGACGCCAATCTTCTTTCCCTTGAGTTTGGCAAGGTCAGAAATTTCTCTCATCCTCTCATCATGCAGCTTTTGGAAAACGCTGAATGATGTGTAACCGTAGCTTGGCTCGTTGTGCCCCCAATCACTGAATACGACGAGAGGGGCACCTTTCGCGACACTGTTGAACAGGCTTGCGGCAGTGGGAAGATTCGTAACATCGAGTTCTCCGGCGATCATCGACGGGACGGCCAGCGAGCCATCATCAAGCTTTTCGCCCCCACGGAAATGCCAACTCTATCGAAACAGCCTTTATCGAGCGCGATGAACAGTGCTCCACCGGATAAAAACGGATCATAGCCAATCCGGACCGGATCCTTTGCCGAAGCCGCGCCCTGAAAGAGGTGCAAGCATCACCACCGCGCCACCTAACGAGCTCAGCAGCCGGTTCGTCTTCACTCTGCATCCGGCCAATTTCACTTGGCCATCAGATCCATTAAACACTGCTGGCAGACATTCCGCTTTCAACCATTCAGACATCATAACAATCCTCCGAAGCAGCGATGAAATCATTTGGTATCGAAGCGAGGAACACGATCCATGGTGGGCATCTGCGCGTCTCGTCGCGCGCCAGACAGCGTCGCCAGGCGAGCGTGGAACTCCTGGCGGCTGGCCTAAGCTGGCGGTTTTAGAATTTGACCGTCACGCCGGTATAAACCGTCGACTCGGTGCAGCTTCCGGAATTGACGCCAGTGCAGGACGCGCTGAGTTCGTGGTCGAGACCGTACTTGTTCTGCCAGTAGCGATAGGCAACCCAGACATCCACCATATGCGAGCGGGTCGGACCCCACGCCATCTTGCTGGCGTCGAGCGTCAGCCGAATCGGTTCGCTGTTGAATTCAGTCTTTCGCGTCAGATTGCCCGGGATAAGGAGATCCGTTCCCGTTCCCTTCGGTCCGATCCAGGCCGCCCGGCCGCTGATCGAGAGCGGCAGGTATTCCGGAAGGAAGCCGAGATCCATGTAGTAGTTGGCCTCGACCGTCCAGGTTCCGTCGAAATCCAGATGCCCGCCCGGCAGGCCCGCATTGCCAAGAAAAGCGTTATGATTGACCTCTTTGTAGTACATTGGCACGACGTTGAAGAAGCCGCCATATGGCAGCGTGAACGCGAACTGCAAACCGACGAGACCGACACGGCGAGCCGGTGCAACGTAGTTATTTTCGGTTTCGATATCCGCCCCGATCTCAAGTGACACGTTACGCAATGGTCCCCACTTGAATGCGGACGTGTTGAAGACTTCATTGAAGCCAAACGTGCTGCGAACTTGGCCGAAGAATTCCGTCGCGCCTTCGCATCCCTTTGCTCCGCCGACCGGGCAAGGAGCCGCAGGATCGTTATGATCAGATTTTAGAGCATTCAGATTGATGAAGTTGGTACCATATGCCCACACGTCGAAGTGGGTGAATGAGTAGACCTGCTTCGCAGTGGTGCCGGGCACACCTGGGTCGGTGCCATTCGGCATGTACGAATAGCTCAGGCGATTATCGTTCACTCTAAAGAACGGCACGTCGATGATCGGCTTCGCAGCTTTGGTCGGCAGATCGGGCAAGTCCGCCGCAACGGCAAGCGTGGCCCAACCGGACGACAATACAACGATCGCTGCAGCGATCTTTCGATAGTCAATCAACATTTCAATATTCCCCCTTCAATGACAATAAGAGCCAGCCAGGTGAATTGCCGCGATCATCTCCATGTGGATCGCCGCGCCCAAAGACCCAGGCCATGGTTTGGCGTCACCCTCCCCGGTCAAAAAGCTACTGATTGCAAGATCGTCTGACAATATAAACTTCGGTTAAAATGTACATTATGTATGATAATTATTAAGCAGTATCTGCCCGTTCTTTGCGCTGCCTGTCACGCGCACCATCCGTCGCGCATTAAGCGGAAGAGTAAATATGAGCGGAAATAAAGGCTCGAGGGGTCGCAATACGACTTGTACGTCGGACGTGAGCCGCCTTATCCTCGCGTACCGCGCACATCGGCACTAACGGCAATCAGCCGGCATTTAACGAGGCGACGCTGTTGAAGCGACCCGGGTCTTCCACCCATCTGGGCGAACTTTCAGCGCCTCGCGGCGAACATCGGCCAGAGACTAATTGCTAGGCGATAATTCACCGTCATGGTATTTAGAGCGTACCCAATCCCACGTCGGTAGGTACAGACGCTATTCTGGACCAAGCAGCATGGTTCAGTTTCACGTTTTGACCTGACTATCAGCAAACCATCACGCGACATATTCATCAATGGCAGCACGATTACAGAAGTCGATCCCGACTCCGGCGTCTCGCGGAAAGTTTCAGTCTCCGCTTACGATTTCCAGAAAAGATCTATTGAAAGGCGGATCCGACGACTGGCTCCGCGATACCATATACCGGTTGGTCCAGTCCCTGGATCGGCTGTTGCTGTGTCGAGATGCATTCGGCCGACAACTCGGCCTGACAAGCAGCCAGTTCGCCGTCTTGATCGGCGTGGCATATCGCCAAGGTGACGAAGGCATCTCCATTGCAGCTTTGTCGTCCTACATCGGCCTGGCCGCCACCCATGTAACGACCGAGGTGGGCCGCCTGATCCGAAAAGGTCTCCTCAAAAAATCTCCCAACAGCCGCGACCGCCGCAGCGTGCTGGTTACCCTCACTGTTAAAGGTGAAGAATCCATTTTTGAAGTGGCGCCCATTGTTCGAAGTATCAATGACCTTTTGTTCGAGGGGATCGATAGAGATCAGCTCGAAAACGTCAATATTTTTGCTGCCAGCCTGATTCAGAACTCCGAATATGCCATTGCGGAAATACGCGTTGTGGAAGCACGCCAGCCCCCGGCTGCATCCAAACGCCGCAATACGGCGAAGCGCTCCTGATCTTAAGCAGCGGATTCACCCACCACGTCATGCCAGACCTCGACGCACAGTAGAACCTCTCTGTGAAGCTCCACGCGCAGGACGGCGTCCAGAACACCTCGCGCTACAGGATATTGCTAGCGTCGATATCAACGTTCTCTTGGTTCGCTTTATTTGACGATCGAATGTAGCGCAGCGCCAAACCCAGGCGACATCTCGGGCATGGATGATTATGTCGCTTCGTTCCGGCGTAAAATTATCCATCCGTTGCGCGGAATTCGACGCAGCTTAAGGCTACTATAAAACGCCGAAAACGACGACGTGATACGGGACACCAGATCGTGCGTTCTGGATGCAGACTACACGCTCGCCAATGCAGCAGCCCTACTCGTCGAATCTAACCACGATGGCGCCAGAACGTGCCAAATCTAGACCTTATCATCCGTAGGCGTGCCCCAGCGCCGGACGAGATCGTTCTCGATACCAAACAGATCGAGAACGCGCCCAACCGAATGATCCACGATGTCGTCGACCGATTGTGGCCGGGCGTAGAAAGCCGGCACCGGCGGCATGATAATAGCGCCAGCCTCAGTCGCCTGCACCATGGATCGCAGATGACCGAGATGCCGAAGTGTTTCGCGCACCATGAGCAGAAGGCGGCGCCTGTCCTTCAGAACGACATCCGCGGCCCGCGTCAGCAGCGTTGATGTCACGCCGGTCGCGATTTCGCTCAGTGTGCGGATCGAACAAGGCGCTACGATCATGCCCATAGTCAGGAATGACCCGCTGGAAATGGCCGCGGCAATATTCTCGGTCTGATACACCACATCGGCCAACGCATTGACATCGGCCACTTTGAGATCCAGTTCGTGACCCAGCGTAACTTTTGCGGATCGCGACATGACCAGATGCGTCTCGACCCCGAGCGTCTAAAGGACCGACAGCAAGCGCACGCCATAAATGATGCCTGAGGCACCCGTTATACCGACTACGATCCGTCTGCTATGCATCGGATGGCTCAATCATGGATGGCGCGCTTCCCTCTGACGTGGAATCCAGCTTCAACGTAGCGAGGCCCAGGGTGCGAGCTTTCGGTCAAGCCATTGCTGGCCCTTGATGATGAAAGCCCCCATCAAAGTCAGGACTACAAGCGATGCAAAGACCTTCTCGGTGTCCATCACCTGACCGGCATTAATCAACAGATAACCCATGCCGCCCTGACTCGAACTGCCGATCATTTCGGCGGCAACGATCAAAATGATCGCCACGCCCATGCCGAGTTGAAGCCCTGAAAAAATACTCGGAATGGCACCCGGCAAAATCACATTGATCTGAATCTGAGTTGGACTGGCGCCAAGATCCTTCGCAGCCTTGACAAGTCCGGGATCAACCTGCCGGACGCCGGCATAAGTGCTCATGGCGATTGGAAAGAAGGCGGTGATCGCGCTGATGATGATCTTGTAGGCCTCGCCAGTGCCGAGCCAGATGATCAGAAGGGGAATCAGGGAGATCTTGGGCAGCGGATAGAGCGCCGCAATCCACGGATCGATAATTCGCTCAAAGATTCGCGACATCCCCATCAGCAGGCCGACGAGGATACCTGCGATGGTCGCGACCATGAAGCCCGCGAATATTCGCAGCACGGTCACTGTGAGGTGATGAAAAATCGAGCCGTCACGAATCATGCCCCAAAGCGATCCCGCTATCGCTGTAGGCGACGGAAGGTAGATCGCGGGAATTTCGCGAACATCGACATACAACTGCCAGATCATTAGAAAGACGATGACGCTCAACCCCGGCAACACCCGCTCGGCCCACCACTGCTTACTCTTATTCTTCATCACGTCAGCGTATCCACTCAGTTCATTTCCGCCATTGCCTTGGTGACTTCCTCGCGGATCAGATGAAATGCCTTGTCGAACAACTTGCCGAACTCGGGAGTATTCACCAGATCGAACGAGCGCGGGCGGGGAAGATTGACCGGAATGACCTCCTTGATGCGTCCTGGTCTTGCCGTCATGACGACGACCTCGTCGCCGAGCAAGATGGCCTCATCGATCGAGTGCGTGACGAAGATCACGGTCTTCCGCGTTTCTTCAAAGATCTTCAGCAATTCTTCCTGCATGACGATCTTGGTTTGTGCATCCAGCGCACCGAACGGTTCGTCCATCAGCAGTACAGGACGGTCCATCATCAGCGCGCGGGCCAGCGCCGCGCGCTGTCGCATCCCGCCCGAGAGCTGCGACGGAAAGTGCTTCTCGAAACCACGGAGCCCGACAGAGTTAATCAGCTTGCGGGCCTTCTCATTGCGCTCACTCTTCGGAACGCCGCTCATCTCCAGACCGAAAGCGACATTCTCGAGTATCGTACGCCAGGGAAACAGGTTTTGATTTTGCCAGACCATAACGGAGGTGGCACCCAGCGCAACCGAACGGCCCGGATCGTCGGGGCTTTTAATCTCGACACCGCCCGACGTCGCGGTCTCGATTCCGCCGATGATCTGCGCCAGAGTGCTTTTTCCGCAACCACTTGGTCCCAGAATACAGGAGAAGCGACCGGACTTGAACGTATGGGTAAAGCCTTCCAGCGCGACGACCTCTGAGCCGGCGCGACCCGACCAAACCTGCCGCACATTTTTTACGGCGATGTTCATTGGATGTCCTCGAAACGCGCCGGTCCTTTCAACGCACGCCTCCACTTACTTTCGATCGCAGCAGCCTCTGCCGGCAGAAGCGCCGAAGCCGTTGGAAATTCGTTGATCCATGAGAACGGCTTGCAGGCGTCAATGATCATCTTTGAATGCGAAGTGGCTCCGCTCAGTCGATCAGCTGGTGGAATCCGCGGATCGAGCGAAGAGCTCCATGCATTGCGAATGATGTCCACGGCTTCGGACGGCTCGCAGCGGGTGGTGATGGCCCACATCACATCTGCGAGATTGGACGGATCGACATCTTCGTCAACGACAACGACAACGCGGCCCATATAGCTGTTGCCCGCTGCGATCATCGCCGCGCGTTTGGAATGGCCGGCATAGCGCTGCTTCAGCGCGACCACCGTCATCAGTTGTGACACGTGCTGCCAGGCGCCCACGATGTCGGTTACGCCGCAGGTTTCGAGATTGTTCCAGATACTGGCGGCACGAAAAGGCAAACCAAAATGAAATCGCGGTGGCTTGAGCGGAGGCGAGCCAAACAGGATCGGATTATGCCGGTGATACACGGCATCAACTCGCATGATCGCCGCCGGTCGTGTATCGGCGGCATAGTACCCGGTGAACTCGCCGAACGGACCCTCGGGAAGCGTCATCTCCGTGGGGGGCAACAACATGCCCTCCAGAATGATCTCCGCATAGGCAGGAAGCGGCAGACCGGTAATGGGCCCTGGCACGATGTCGATCGGCCGTCCCTTGATGGCTCCGGCAAAATCGAACTCCGAATAACCCTCAGGGAGATATTCAAAGCCTGCGATGAAGAGCGAAGGATCCTGGCCGTTGACGATGGCGATGGGGCAAGGCTTTCCCTGGTCCCAGTATTTGCGGGCGATAATTGCTCCGTGCCGACCTTGGTGATCGAACTGAACGGTCACGAGATTTTTGCCGTGCACCTGGACCCGGTAGATCGACGCATTGACCCAATCGGTGCCGGGATCGCCGGTGACAACAAGGCTTCCGGAGCCGATGTACGGACCACCATCCTTCTTGTGCCAGGTCGGCACAGGAAACTTGTAAAGGTCCACATCATCGCCACGAGCGGTATTCTTGAAGAAGGCGGCATCGTCGGCTTTGACGGGAGCGATTGGCTGAAGCGTGCTTCGTTTTTCCTTCCAAACCTTGAGGATGTCTAAGGGGCGGAGATGCGGATCGATACCCAGCGCCAGTGCTGCACGCTGCGGGCTTGTCGTTGCATTGGTGAAGACCCGGTAGCCGGGTGCGAAGCCGACAATGTCCTCGAAGAGAAGCGCTGGGCACTCCGGCGATCCGGCGGCAACCTCGGTGATGCCGCCGAGTTCGAACTTCGGATCAGCCCCTTGAATGGTGCGCAACGCGCCAACGCCATCAACCAGCCCGATGAACTCTCTAAGATCTTTATACATCGAAGTCGACGCCTTCTCGCATTGCAGCCGAAATGCGCTTTCAATTTAACTACGAAATGAATGTACATCCTTGATGTTTTTGGTCAAGCTGTCATCTTTCACTGCTCTTGCCAGATGAGAATAAGCCTATCGTGAAACGAACGACGATGCCCGTCCGCCGGCCTTCCTAAGCGTAAACGGATCACTGGCAGCGGACGGGATTCTATGCGCCCAACGGATCGATGGGTTCGATCGCCGGCTGATACCTCGCAATGATCTCGCCTACGCCGAGACACGTCTCCTCATGATACTTGCCGCTCACAATCTGGACCCCCTGTGGCAACCCATCGATGACACCGCATGGAACAGCCAGACCAGGAAGCCCAAGGAGCGAAACCGCGGTCAGGGGCCGATAGGCATCCAGCATGTCGTGCACGGCCCTGTCACCGTTCTGATCTGCATCGATCGGGACGGGCCCCCCCCCCCAGCGATATCGGCAGAACTAGAACCGGGCAAGTATCCAGGAAGGTCACGATATCGCGAATGATTTCAGTGCGCCGTTGCATCAGTGCAATGTAGTCGTCTAAAATTGAGACCGAGGGCGTATAATTCAGCGTCGAGCGGCGCGCTTTGCGGATGAAGGCGTCGCCGAACTTGTCGACCATGGACTGTACCTGGCCGTTATCCTCTGAGCTTATGAGCGACCAAAAAAGCAAAGCTGCCTCGTCCAAATTTGGCGGAGATGCATCGATGACTTCGTACCCGCTCCTCCTTAGTCGATCGGTTACCTCGGCAAGCGTCTTCATGGCGCCCGAGTCAACTGTCGTCGCGGGCCAGTTCGAAACAATTCCGACACGTGGCTTTTCCATGCCGAGAAACGGAGCGGGATTCCACCAGGGATCCCTTGAGCTACCGGCGGACATGGCATGCAACCCGAGGCGGACGTCAGCGATGGATCGCCCGAAACACCCCTGAACATTGGTGAGTCGGCTTCCCAGTGTAGGTTCGAACTTTGCGGTTCCGTCGAAACTCGGAACCCGGCCCAGTGTCGGCCGAATGCCGAAGATACCGGCAGCATGAGCAGGGAGCCGAATGGATCCCGCACGATCGTTGCCGTGCGATATTGCCCCCATGCCCGTTGCGACCGCGACAGCCGCACCGCCACTCGATCCACCAGGGGTGATCGCCTTGTTCCAGGGATTTAATGTTCGTCCGTAAAACTCATTGTCGGTAAAATAGCGAGCGGAAAAAGCGGGCACGTTGGTGCGGCCAATACAGATACCACCCGCATCTCTGAGGTTCCAAATACAGGGATTGTCATCAATTGCGACGAGATCGCTGAACGCGGCAACGCCATTCGTGGTTGCCAGGCCCGCGACATCCACGTTGATTTTTGCCGTGAACGGAACGCCGAACAGCGGTCCGGGCTGCGGATCGCTTCCTGCAAGAACGGAATCGTGGCGACGCGCCTGGTCGAGCGCCTGTTCGCCCAGAACCTCCACGACCGCATTCACATCGGGATTGATGTCCGAGATCCGTTGCAGAGCCGCTTCGACGACCTCGACGCAGGATACCTGCCTCAATCGAATGCTCTGGCTTAACTCCGACGCCGATTGTGCCCACGTCTCTTTTGGATTCACGTCGATCTCCGCAGTTCTGGCATCAATGCCCAACTATTAGGTCGCAGCTGACCAATTTTGTCGCTTGATCGTAAGAGGGTGTAATATACACTATTTATGTACAACATGTACTTTCTTCTGAAAGCAAAAGTTATTCCATCGAAGAAATCTCACACGTGCTCGTCCGAGCATGACTTCGATGCAGGAAATTTCCGCGCCGGAGCTTGCCCGGGTTGATGCCCACTGATGTCACCGACCACACAACAGGAAAGTCACGATGCACTTAAAAAAATTGCTCATCTACATGACGTTGATCATCGGCTTCTCGGGCCCGGCGGCAGCGGATGACGTTGTACGAGTCGCTGAAGGACCATTCGTTTCTGCCGGTGCGTTTTTCATCGCCAGGGACAGGGGCTACTTCAAGAAGCTCGGCATCGAGATTGAGACGCGCAAGTTCGAAGACGGCTCACTCGCCATTCCGGCCATGATTGCCGGAGAGATCGATATCAGCACGATGCCCGCCTCTGCCGGGCTTTTCAATTCGGTCGCGAAAGGGGCGCCGATCACTATCGTCCTCGACCGCGGCAATGACAGTAAGGATCACGCCTATACGACGATCAGCATCACCAACGAGATGGCCGCAAAAGGTATCACCTCCGTTGCGGATTTCGCCAGGCTCAAGGGAGCGCGCATCGGCATCAATTCGGTCGGCAGTATCAATCAGTATCTCATGGCGCGCGCCCTCGAGAAGGCTGGCCTCGATCCTGTGAAGGATGTCTCATGGACCGCGAACATCGCGCAGCCGGATCTCATGAAGATGCTTGGACAAAAAAATATCGATGTAGCCGCGATTTCCTATCAGTTCAGTCTGTTCGCGCAGAACGCCAAATGGGGGCCTATCGTGGCGACCGGCTACGACATCGAGCCCGGCGTGCAAGTGGCAACTTATGCGGCACGAAGGGATTTCGTCGCAAATAAACGCGACGTGATGGTCCGTTTTGCGATGGCTTATCTGCAGGGCATAAAGGAGTTCAATGCCGCAGCAACGGATCCCGGCGCCCATCCCGCTGACATTAAAATTCTTGCGGAGAACACTGTATTGAACAAGCCAGAGATGGTTACAGCGATCGCGCCACATTGGACGTATGTCAACGAAGACGGCTTACCTAACGTCGATTCCATTATGGCAATGCAAGACTTTTGGGCTTCTGGGCGCTTCAATCTAATTCAAAAGAAAGTTTCCAGGGAGCAATTGTTCGACCTGACAATCGCCAAGGAGGCCGCTGCGCGGCTGGCGAAGGAAAATCCCTTCAAGCCATGAATAACCTGCTCGATGCGCGGTCATCAATCCGCGTATCGGTATTCCATCGGCGTTACCAGCCGTCGCGGCTGGCAACGCCGCGGCACCATAACGGCCTGCCGGATGCCACCATGTTCGCCCCCTCCTTCGTCGCCCGATCGATCCGCTACCAGCCGTGCAGCAGGTGATCGACGCCTTGGGGTGTATCGATCGCCAGGTCGGGATCGAGTTTGCGATAGCGACCGCGATAGAATAGCAGCGGCCGTGGACTTTCCGCTAACGTAGTTGTGTAGGCCATTACACGTCCGACCAGGATTAGATGATCGCCGCCATCGTGCTTGGAATAGCTTTCACATTCGAAACACGCGCTCGCATGAGGGATGAGCGGAACGCCTTTGTGGCCGGCCGCTTCCTCGATGCCATCCCACTTATCCGTTAGCGCACGCGCAAACCGGTTGGAGACGTCACTCTGCAGTTCGCTGAGGATACTCACAGCAAAATGTTTTGCACCTGCCCAGGCGTCGAACGCCTTGGTGTTGCGGGCGATGCTGAAGAGGACCAATGGCGGGTCAAGCGACACCGAATTGAATGAACTTACTGTTGCACCGATCCGCTCGCCATCGGCCGCTCGCATGGTAACGATCGCCACGCCCGTCGGAAACAGACCGAGAGCATCGCGAAAAGCTCGGGGCTCGATGGTCATTGCTTATCTCCAGTTTTGCATATGAAACTCTACAGACTCGAAGGCCTCGGTACCGAAATCGTGCGATGCTTTCGAAATCGCCGCCACAGCAGTAAATCATCGCACCTGCCACGTGGGCATTTGCGCAATTCGCGCGGACTCCTGAGCCATAGACCGTTAGTTGACATCTACTATATTTATGTACATCATGTACATAAATGAACAGGAGACGTAGATGAATATTCAAGCGGATAAGCCCATAGCCGCCAATATAAACGGCGCGTTCCGCACTGGCGCCGATTTTCTCGCGGGCCTCGCATCCACGCCCCGTGCCGTGTTCGTCGAAGGCGACCGTGTGTCTGATCCGTCAAAGCATCCGGCGTTTCGCCAGGCCGCCAAGCAGCTAGCTTCTCTCTATGACTTCGCGTTTGCGCCCGAAAATCTAGAGGTGATGACCTATCTGGAACCCGAAACCGGTTTCCGTGCGTTGCGTTGCTATCAGATTCCCAAGACGGTTGCCGATCTCGCCGCCAAGCGCATCGCCGCCGAAAAGTGGGCCGAGCAGTCTTTCGGACTGATGGGACGCACCCCGGATCATGTGGCTAACTTCTTCACCGGCTACGCAGCCAAGCCCTCGGTATTCGCGAAGTCTGGTCCGCAATATGCCGAACGCGTGGTCAACTTCTATAAATACCTGCGTGACAACCATCTCTATGTCACCTACGCGATCGTGCCGCCGCAGATCGACCGCAGCAAGTCGGCCAGCAAGCAGTCCGAACCGGATCTCTATGCTGGTGTCGTTCGTGAGGTCGAAGGCGGCATCATCGTCAAGGGCGGCCAGCAACTCGCTACCGGTGGCGTGTTCGCCGACTATCTGCATCTTAGCAGCATTCATCCACTGCAGCCCGGCGACGAGAACTACGCCATTAGCGTCGCGATTCCGATGAGCGCGCCCGGCGTCAAGCTTCTTTCCCGCCGCGCTTTCGCGATGCAGGCGACCAATTCCTACGATTATCCGCTCACCAGCCGCTTCGACGAGACCGACAGCTTCGTCGTGCTCGATGATGTGTTCGTGCCTTGGGAACACGTCTTCATCTATCGCGACATCGAATTGTGCCGCGACCAGTGGTGGAAGACACCATCGCATACTTACGGCAACCATCAGGCACAGACCCGCTTCGCTACCAAGCTGCGTTTTCTGCTCGGCTTGGCCAAGCGTATGAACGAAGCCACTGGCAATGACGGCGCGCCGCCGGTCATGGTGCAGATGGGCGAACTGGCGGCGCTGGCGTCGATCGTCGAAGGTATGCTGTTGTCCCAAGAAGCGCTGGCCACTTTCGATGACGAAGGGGTACTGTGGCCTTCAAAGAGCATGCTTTATGCGGTGATGGCGCTGCAGGGCGAGATCAATCCGCGGATGATCGATATCGTGCGGGAGCTGACTGGTGCTGCGATGATCACGTTACCGTCGTCGGTCAAGGATTTCGACAATCCGGATACGGCCAAGGATATCGAACGCTATTACCGCTCGTCCAAAATGGGTGCCCGCGATCGCGTCGCGCTGATGCGGATGGCCTGGGACTTCATTGGCACCGAATTCGGCAACCGCCATCAGCAATATGAGAAATTTTATGGCGGTGCGTCATTCATCGTGAAGATGAACATGTTCTTGAGCTATGACTTCAAGCGCGCTGGCGCCCTTGTCGATCGCGCACTGAGCTTGCCGCAAGTCGACACGCAGTAGCTGTAGTCACGCTATTCAAAAATGGCGCCAGTGCGAACTGGCGCTTTTTTTGGCGAACTTGTATCAGAATTCACGACCATAACGCCGGGCTGCTGTCTGAGTGCGCCGGTTCGACGCCAGCAGCATCCATTGGCGCGCCTGGAGGCTATTAATCGCGTCCAATGACATCGGAAATCGAGAATGAAATTTTCCAGGATAATATCGTTGCCCGGCGAACTGGGTAGCTAGGCGGCGCTTTTTTTTGCGTTCAGTAACTCGAACGCCGCATTGGCCGACACATGCGCATTCTCGACATGCTTGATTGCAGCACTACGAGCCGCGCCACTGTTCTTCGCTGCGATGGCTTGGTAAATCGCCTTCATTTCCTGCAGACTGAACTTGGCACGGCCCGGCTCCGACATCGACCGGGCACGCAGAAAATTGATCCGGGCCAACAAGCCCGACAATATTTCCTGGATGATGCGATTGCCGCAGATACGCATGATATGACCGTAAAACTCAGCCGTCGATGCGACTTTAGCCGGCATGTCGTTGGCGCGTATCGCCTTGCCGAAGGCTGCAAGTGATGCGCGCATCTGCTTGAGATCTTCCGCCGTGGCGTGTTTGGCGGCGAGGAACGCAGCCTCGCCTTCCAGAAGTGCACGCACCTGATAGATCTCGGTTGCGTGCTCCCAGGTCAGAACCGGGATTTGAGGCCCGCGATTGGGAATAATGTCGATGAGGCGCTCTGCTTCAAGGCTCCTCAGCGCCTCGCGGATTGAAGGCCGACTCACGCCTAGCATCTCGCAGAGATCGGCCTCGACCAGTCGATCACCGGGCTTAAACACCCCCTCGGTAATTGCCCCCCGGAGTTTCTCAACGATTTGCTGCTGAACTGTCTTGGGAGAGATCCGGAGATTGTGAGCCGCCATTTTTCTATCTTCTATTGTTTTCCGACTTGCCGCTGCCCTACTCGATCGAACACGGCGTAGCTCGCCTTGAACCAATCATTCTTCGCAAGGCGACTACGCCATGGCGTGTTCCTGGCTTTTTGCCGCTCCGGAGACTGCAGGGCCTTTGCGTCGGCGAGATAATGCAACGCCATGTGCGTGTAGGTTTCAGGAATGCCATCGGTAACGCGCATTCTTCGCACCATCAACCAGTCTGGGCATTCCATCAACAGTGGAATATGTTCGGTTTCATACCACGCATCGAAATCTGGTCGCGCCTCGGCGGGGATATTAAAGCACACGGCGTAGAGAACGGGTGCGTCCAGCAAGGACGAACCTCCCTGAGCGATGGATTGTACCGACGTCTCGCTGGCCAGGTAACGCGTAAATCCTGAAACATTGGCCAGCATCCACGCAGTTTCCTCGGACGGATTGTTCTTGATGCCTCTGTAGGCATCGCTGGAGAGAACACCGACATCATCCATCTCGTAGACTGCAAGGTAACCGGAGCTGTCCTGCCGTTTGTAACGCTGTGCGCTGACAAAGCCGCCACATGCCATCCGCACGGGAATATGGTGAGTGTCATACCAGTTGTGGAACCTGTCAGTAAACTGCTCTCCCGGAGTCATCCCGGAGAATAGAACGGCTTGGCCTTTACTCTGCATATCTCGAACGCCTTAATTGACAGATTGTCTGACGAAATGTTAGCTGTTCGTGTCCCTCTGTCAAGTATTCGAAAGTCGATAAAGATGAAGCTCAACATCCGCCGAACCTATTCCTTGATCGAAAGCAAGAGCGAAGCGGCGGGACAAAAGGTTGCAACGCCCGTTCGCAAGGTTGCCGTCGTTGCAGTTCTTGAGAATCCCTATGCCGGCCGATACGTGGAGGACTTGAGCCCGTTGATCGAGGCAAGCGTTGGTCTTGGAGCGATGATGGGGGAGATGGCCCTTGAGTCGCTCGGATCCTACAAGGTGCAAAGCTACGGCAAGGGAGCGCTTGTCGGATTGAACGGCGAGGCTGAGCATGCCAGCGCGCTAGTCACGACGGCCTATGCCAACCCACTGCGCGATGCAATCGGAGGCGGCAAGGCTTGGATATCGTCGATGGTAAAAATGGCGACGCCCGGTTGCCTGATCGACATTCCGATGAACCACAAGGACGACGTCTATGTCCGCTCACACTACGACGGCATGACTATCTCGCTGCAGGACACCCCGATGGCCGACGAGATTGCGATCATCTTCTGCGTGGCCAGCCACGGCCGCATCAATGCGCGTGTGGGCGGATTGACCCATGAGGAAGTCGTTCAGCGCGACAACCTGAAGGCCTAGGCAATGGAAACGGCGATTGTCAACATTGGAACCATCGTGACCGGCGACATCAAGACACCGTTCGCGGCCGGCGATGGCATCCTGATGCAGGGTGGCCGCATCACCGCGATAGGCACGCTGTCGTCCGCGCAGGTATCTGCGGCCGATGTCGTGATCGACGCCGCAGGTACCACCGCGATTCCCGGACTGATCGACAGCCATGTGCACATCACCTTCGGCGATTACACGCCACGGCAGCGCGTGGTCGGCTATCTCGAAAGCTACGTGCATGGCGGCACCACCACGTCGATCACCGCCTCCGAAGTGCATGTGCCCGGACGGCCCAAGGATCCCGCCGGCGTCAAGGCGCTGGCGCTCGCGGCGCGCGCCTGTTTCCTCGACTACCGACCGGGCGGCATGCGCGTGCATGCCGGCTCGATCATTCTCGAACCGGGCTTGACCGAAGCCGACCTCGAAGAGTTGGTGAAGGCCGGACTGTGGCTGGCAAAGGCTGGCTTCGGCGCCTTCAAAACGCCGTTCGACTATGCACCGCTGATGCAAGCGGCGCGCAAACTTGGCATGGTCACCACCATGCATACCGGCGGCTCATCGATCCCCGGCTCGTCCGGTATCTGGGCCGAACATGTGCTGAAGTCGAATCCCACCGTTTCGTTCCACGTCAATGGTGGACCGGTCGCGATGCCGGAAGCGGGATTCGCGCGACTGGTGAACGAAAGCAACATTGCGCTGCAGTTGTGTACTGCCGGCAACCTGAGCACTGCGCTGCTCACCGCAAAATTGCTCGACGAAGCCGGCCAACCGGAGCGCCTTTTGATCGCAACCGACACGCCAACGGGCAGTGGGATCATGCCGCTCGGCATGTTCTACACCATCAGCCATTTGGCGAGTCTCAGCCACATGCCGCCCGAACAAGCGATCGCGGCGGCGACCGGCAACAATGCGATGGCATATCGACTCAACAATGGCTTCCTGAAGCCCGGCAAGGATGCTGACGTTGTGCTGATCGACGCCTGCGCCGGCGGCTCGCAGGACGATGCACTCTCTGCGCTGCGCAATGGCGACGTGCCTGCGGTCGCCGCCGTGGTCACCGACGGCATACCGCGCTTTGTCGGCCGCAGCCGAAACACGCCGGCTAGCATGCGCAACGTGCGCGTGGCGGAGACGAAGCTGCCGCGGGATTTTTCAGGCACCGCTGCGCACTAGCTCGTACCACTAATAAGCGGCAACCTCTTCAGTGGCCTCAAAGTCTTTCTGAAAAAACACGAGTGCCGTGGTAAGAGCTGCGAGGACCTCATCGCTATTTCCTTTGATGAACATCAGCGATACAGCAAGCGCTTCTTGCAATTCCATCTCACGACGATCGCCTTGACCACCGTGTTCGGCTATCGCTCGTTCCATCCAGAAACGACACTCCGTCAATAACGACAATTCAAGAAAGAGCGGAGCTGACGCTGCCGCGAGCGCGTTGCCGAACTCCTTGTCTCCCTGCTCCGAGAAGCTCCATTCCAAAGCAGCCCGCGCATTGCTTACATGCCTCCAGCGTTCGGCGGCGCCATCGTTTTTGGAGCAAGTAAGGGAGGTAATCTCGATACGCTCCAGGAATTCGCGATAGTTGATTGCGTGCCGTTGCGCGATTGTGTTTCTTTCGCCGCTGTCTATCATTTTTGCCAGGACGTACGCGCGGGTAGTATCTAGCAGCCGATAGAGCGTCCCCGTACGGCCAATTGAAAGACGACGGGATCAGCCATGAAATGAGGATCAAAAAGTTCGATTGGACCAGAGGGCGAGTGTCCATAGATTTCTGTAAAACACTCCGCGAGAAATGACTGTGAGAGATAAATACGAACGCAATCGAATGTGTTGGTGAAAACCGTACGACTCGGTTCTCCGGGACCCGTTATCAAGACGGCGTCCATCTGAATTTTGCCGCTTATGACCTGCGGTGATATTTGCTAAGCCCTGAAACTAGGGGCAGGGCCAATCTGGCGGAACCCCAATCGATTATTCGGTTCTCCTTCTCGACCGCGAGTGGCCCCCGCACCAGTTATCGGAAGTGAAGTACTATGGCCGAGTTCATTCAGCCACGGGGAAGCGCGCCGTGAGCTCGATCGGCCGAAAACAAGACTTGGGGCTGGAACGTGACGCAGCGCCGGTCGTAGCGCTTCATTGTGCTTTGCTAGCGTGCTTGGATGGTGCGCACGAGGAGATTCGAACTCCTGCCCCCCCCAGATTCGTAGCAAAAATAAACGGCAATTTTCTCTTTTACATAAATCCGCAGCCCCACCCTTTGGCTGACAGCACGCGAGAGAGCAGCTTCTCTGGATGTTCTGTCGAGAGCAGACGTCCATCCTTCACTCTAGATGAACCTTGTAACGTTGCACACAGCCGTACCTGCTCCGTCGCCCGGTCCATCATTTTCCAGAAAAGCTAAATCCGTCCCGGCGGTTAGACCGGGACGGTGAGTGAGTTATAATGAAAGTGGTTGCGGGGAGGTGCAACCAACGCTACGGACATTGGCTTCAGGTTGCGGTTTGATCGCCAGAGGTTTGGGCCTCTTTTCAGAACAGCAACACTCCGTCGTCGGTATCTTCCCGTTCGGGCTGGTGCGCCACGGACTTCGAGGTCAGACCGAAGCGCTGCAGGACCTCCCGGTGTACTTCCCTTTCCCGCTCCATCGTGTATTGCGCGAACAGGCCGTCCAACGCCGCTTCATCGCTTGAAGCCGCGGATAGCTTTTCCATGATTGCGCTCGACGCCTCCAGGCGCGTCGCCACCGCCGGTAGCGTCGCCGACGCCTCGCCGAGCGCGGCCATCAGGCGCTGGGCGCAACCCATCAGCCCCTCGAATTCGGCACCTTCGTGAACCAGGCGGCTCATCAGTCGGCCGAGTCGATCGTTGCCTGCCTCGATCTCCCGCAGGGCGTGCAGGATCGAAGGCTCGAGCTTTGCCAACTGCGTGGGATTTGCACAGACGCGCAACTCCCGGAGATCGTTCGCGGAGCGCTCAATGCGGTTCAGAATCGGCTTCAACCTGGAGGCTCCGCCGGAGACTTGATCCGCGGTCGCCTTGAGTTCATTTGCGATCACAACAAAGGCGTTGCCTTTTACACCCAAATGGCCGGCTTTCAGGCTTGCATTCATGCCAATCAGGATGATGTCGACGACGGCCTCGGAAAGCCCCGCGATCGCGTGGCGAAACTTGCCGAGCGTATCTTCCACGATAGAGAGCGCGTCATCGACCGATTTGCCGGAGCTCTCGCAGGTGGCCCGAGTTGACTGTGAATCGGCGCGGCCTTTGACCCCCAATCGGCGTCCTAAGCCGACCCCGCCCCCACATAAGCGCCGCAACTCATTCAAAAAATCTGGTGCCGCACGGGGTGAATGTTGGACGCCGAAAGGGGTCAACGTTCGGAGCCGAAACACAGCCGGGGCTTCGTGCGACGAATCTACATGTCAGCCGAGACCTGAAAATTTCGCCTTAGCCGGCTGTCGGTCGGACCGCGGTTTGACCGAGCGTGACAAGCACCGCGGTGAGCGCTGCCGTCGCCGCGTCAGGCCGCTTTCTCTCAAAGATCGCAAACTCAAGATCCGGCAAGAGCGGCAGGCCGTTTGCCACGCCGAGAACGCGAAGTCCGGCGATAATCGCGCTCGCCGGAAGCGGCGTGATCGCGAGACCAGCCAGGGCTGCGGCGCGGACAC
>JAQGKC010000178.1 GCA_028290305.1 Bradyrhizobium sp. | reverse complement strand
ATCATCGTCGCGCGTGACCAGCGCGCTCGTCTTCCTCAGTGCCGTGATGCTGGCATCGGCCGCCTTCCCGGGTGCGGCCCGCGCGCAACTGCTCGGCTACGCTGCGCCGGATGAGGCGATGACCGCGCCGCCGGCGACCGACCAGAGCGTGGTGCCCGAGCGGCTGCGTCGCGCCGTCGTGGCCTTCAATTCAACGTAGTCGCCCGGCACCGTCATCATCGATACCGGCAACACCGCGCGCTCTTACGTACTCGGTCAGGGCCGCGCGATTCGCTACGGCGTCGGCGTCGGCCGCGAGGGTTTTACCTGGTCGGGCGTGCAGACCATCAGCCGCAAGGCCGAGTGGCCGGATTGGCATCCGCCGGCGGAAATGATCGCGCGCCAGCCTTACCTGCCGCGTTTCATGGCGGGAGGCCCCGGCAATCCGCTCGGCGCGCGCGCCATGTATCTCGGCTCCAGCGAATATCGCATTCACGGCACCAACGATCCCTCGACCATCGGCAAGTTCGTTTCCAGCGGCTGCATCCGCCTGACCAACGAAGACGTTGCCGACCTGTTCAGCCGCGTCGATGTCGGTACCAAGGTCGTGGTGCTGCCGAAGAATTCGCCACACCTTGAAGCAAAGGCAGCAAACACCGTTCGCCGGACAACCGCGCAGCCGCGGCCCGCCGTGACGACGTTGCCGTCAGGCCGGCAGGCCATGAACCTTTCGACCTCGTCGCTGGACTGACCGCAATAACCTCGTCATGGAGGCGAACATGAGTTGGAGATCGGGCAGGCTATTGGCGTTCGGCGCGGTGACAGTGCTGTGCGCCTCGGCCTGGGCACCATCTGCGCGAGCGGAAGACTTTCTCTCCGCCCTGTTCGGCGCGTTTGGGGGCCATCGGTCCATCCCGCTGCCGTTTGCAAGCGAGACCAACCCCAACGCTCCACAAGATCAGGCACGTCCGCGCGCCAGCTATTCCGGCGGCGGCGGTCAGGCCTATTGCGTGCGAACATGCGACGGGCGTTATTTTCCGATATCGGCGTCGGACAATCAAAGCCGGGCGGCGTCGTGCAACAGTTTTTGCCCGGCGAGCGAAACCAAGGTGGTCTACGGCAGCAATATCGACAATGCCGCAACGGAGAGCGGAAAGCCCTATTCCGAACTGCCGAACGCGTTTCGTTATCGCAACGAGATCGTTGCCGGATGCACCTGCAACGGCAAGGACCAGATCGGTCTCGCGCCGGTCAAAATCGAGAACGATCCGACGCTTCGCAAGGGCGACATCGTCGTCAACGCCGATGGGATGATGGTCGCCGGCCGCGGCGCCGACAAGCGCGGCGCCTCGTTGAATTTCTCGCCCGTCCCGGAATCGGTGCGCTCGCGCTATCAGCGTGTGCCGGTGGTGGCGTCGGACTGACGGCCGCGCCGATGAACAAGACTCTAAGCTTTTAAGGGATCAGTCCTGCTGTGCGGTACGCTTCGACGATCTCGTCATAGGCGGAAACATCGCCACGACTCCGCGCCACGAGTTGGGCTCCCTCGATCGCCGCGAAGATAGCGAGCGCCTGACGCTGGATCGCCTTGGTGGCGACCCGCGCACTTTTCCCAAGCGACAGCACCCTGACCAGCCACCGGACATTCATCTCGGAGAACTTGACCACTTCGGCTCTTACCTCGACAGGCAACTCCTTGTGCTCGGCGGCCATGATCCCGCCAAGACACATGCGGTTTTCGTTCAGCAAAGTGTTCCGGAATACGTCGGTATATTTCCTGATGCAGGCATCCTGGTCGAGCGATTTGGCCAGCAGTCCATCCAGATATTCCGCGAAGTCGGACGTATACCGCTCCGCCAGGGCTCCGCCGAGTTCGCCCTTGGTTGGGAAGTAGTGATGGATGCTGGCACTCTTGATGCCGACGTCCTTTGCCAATTCGCGAAAGCTCAGGCCGCTATATCCGCGATCCTGCACGGTTAAACGCGCCGCGTTCATGATCCTTTGCCTGGTGTCGCCCGTGGTCACAGTCGCTCTCCTTGCTACCTGACGACAGGTAGGGCTTGACAGTCAAAAAGGAAAGCCCTAGCTGGACACCATCCCGACCCTCTACCTGACGTCAGGTAGAATGTAACCCAACAGGAGAGAAGCCATGGCCAGGACTCCAAGCGATGGGGCGGCAGAACCCATCCATTACATGGACGCGACAGCATTAGCGGCTCTCATCCGGACAAAGCAGTTGTCGTCGCGGGAAGTCGTCCAGGCTCATCTGAACCGCATCAGCGCGGTGAACCCGAAAATCAATGCGATCGTCACCCTGATGGCCGATGATGCGCTAAAAGGTGCGGATGCCGCCGACAAGGCGGTCGCGAGAGGTGCTGAGCTTGGCCCGCTGCACGGCGTTCCCTTCAGCATCAAGGACACGATGGATACTGCGGGTGTGTTGAGCCAACGGGGCTCCCTGCTGTTCGCCGGACACATTCCCGATAAGCACGCGACCTCGGTTACGCGCTTCAAGGCCGCCGGCGGCATTCCCTTGGCGAAGACCAATATTCCCGAGTTCGCTGCATGGACCGAAAGCGACAATCGTCTGACGGGGCGCACCAATAATCCGTGGAATCTGGATCGCACCTCCGGCGGATCGAGCGGCGGCGAAGGTGCGGCGATCGCGGCTGGCCTCTCTCCGATTGGCATCGGCAGCGACGTGGCGATCTCGGTTCGCGGCCCTGCTGCGTTCAATGGTATCGCCGCGCTGAAGGCCACGCATGGCCGTATTCCCTATACCGGCCACTTCCCGACGGCGATGAGCCGCTACTGGCACGTTGGGCCGATGGCCCGCACCGTGGCCGACGTGGCACTCGGTTACTCCATCCTCAAGGGACCAGACGGCGTTGATCCTTATGCCATCTACGCCAGGGACGCAGAACCCGCCGATCCCCGGATCGCCGGTCAGCCCATCCGCGTCGGTTGGTTGTCGGACCAGGCGTTCGGCCCCGTCGATCCCGAAATCACGGCCGCTGTCGCGGCCGCCGCGGCACGCCTCCGAGATCTGGGATGCGACGTGGAAGAGGTCAGCCTGCCATTCATGGAGAAGGATTTGCTCACGCCATTCTTCACGCTCTGGTACGGCGAGATGATCCCCTTCGTGCAAAAGTTTGCGACGGGTCGGGAGTCAGAATTGCATGCCGTCGGCGCAGGGCTGATGTCGACGCCGCTGCCTTCGCTCGTGGACTACGTCGCTGCGGAAGCCGAGGTCGAAGAATTGAAGTCGGCGTTCGCCGGTTATTTCGAGAAATTTGATGTCCTGTTGTGCCCGGTCAATCCCTTCACCGCGCCGCTCCACGCTCAGGACGAGCTTGTCGTTAACGGCGTCACGGTGCCCGCTTATCATGTCCTGAAGGCCACCTCGCCGTTCAACATGACCGGCCTGCCCGCGCTGTCGGTGCCGTTCGCCTTCAGCTCCGAGCACCTCCCGATCAACATTCAGCTGGTATCAAGATGGCTGGACGAGGCGACGGTCTTGCGTCTTGGGGCATTGCTGGAACGCTCCGGCGGCCTCGGCACGCGTCGCCCGTCGATCTAGTCTAGACCCGCACCGAGCTCGTGCGTCATTGGTCCTGAGCCTAGTCTAGGCGGCGCGGATGTTGCCCAGGAATTGCGTTACCTGACGGCCGAGCTGCTGACTCTGTGTTTCCAGCGTCTCGGAGGCGAGTTTCACGTCCTCGGCGGCCGCAGCGGCGGCGTCCGCGTCGGCTTTGACGCCGGTGATATTGTCGGAGACGTTCTTGGTGCCTTGCGCGGCGTGCTGGGTGCTGCGTGAAATCTCCTGGGTGGCGGCGCCCTGTTCCTGCACTGCCGCCGCGATTGCGGTCGCGACCTCATTGACCTCGCCGATGATGCTGCCAATGCCCTTGATGGCATCGATCGCCTCATTGGCCACCTTCTGAATGTCGGCAATCTGCTCCGAGATATCCTCGGTCGCTTTGGCGGTCTGGCTGGCAAGCGATTTGACCTCGGACGCCACCACGGCGAAACCCCTGCCGGCCTCGCCGGCGCGCGCCGCCTCGATAGTTGCGTTCAGCGCCAACAGGTTTGTCTGGGCGGCACTGGTATTGATCAGGCCGACCACTTCGCCGATCCGGCTGGCCGTTTTCGCCAGCCCCTGAACCGTGCTGTCGGTTTCCTGCGCCCGATTGACCGCGCGGCCGGCTATCCCGGCGGCGTGCGCCGCCTGCCGGCTGATATCGTCGATCGATGCGCTCAATTCCTTCGACGCCGAAGCGACGCTTTCAACGCTCATCGAGGCCTCTCCGGATGCTTGTTGGGCGACCTGAACGCGCGCATTGGTCTGGCTGGAGACAGAAGACATCCCGGCCGATGTCGTCCTCATCTGGCTGGAGGCGGCGCCCAATTCCTGCAGCGTCTCGCGCACCATGCTCTCGAATTCGCCGACGTAACCTTCGATGGCCCGCTGACGCGTCGCGGCGCCGGCGTTGCGTTCACGCTCCTGCTCTTCAATCCGGACTTTGTCCGCGGCTTGCTGCTTGAACGTTTCCAGCGCGCCAGCAAGCGCACCGATCTCGTCATGGCGTCGCGCATATCCGGTATCGACGGTCAGATCGCCGGACGCGACTTTCAGCATGGCGTCACGCATATTGTGCAGCGGGGTGATGACGCGGCGGCTGACGGCCATCATGGCGCCGAAGGTCAAGGCAAGGGCGAGGGCCAGCAGAGCGAGTTGCAGGACAAGCGAGCGCTGGGCCGCGGTGCGCTGGATCACGGCGTGCTCCCTGGCGGCGTCGAGCGCGGCTTCGGCAACATCGACGGCCGCGGCGAGATGTTCCACCGCGAGCGCACTCCACTGGTTCGCCGGCATTTCGGCCTTCTCCCCCGTGACCAGCGCCGTCAGCAACCGATCGCGGAGACTGAGATATTGCGGGTCGAAATAGGCGGTCTTGGTAGCCGCCATCGCGGCGGAAAGGGCCGGGGGCAATTGCATTCCAGCGACCGCCAGTTCCAGCGCGTTCCATGCGGCCTCGGTGCCGCCGACAAATTTGGTGTAGGTCACGCGGGCTTCCGGCGCCACGTGCCCGGCGGCGAGCCCGCTCAAAATCAAGACGGATGGTTCGCCGGCGGTGTTACGCAGCAGCCATGCGGCTTGTTTGATCGCCAGCAACTGGTCGATCACGGCGTCCTGATGGTTGACAGAGGCGGCGAGCGTTCCGGACAGCTTGTCGAGCGCATCGAGCAGCGCCTGCGTGATCGCCATGTATTCCTTCGGTAAAGCGGAACGGCGTGAAGCCATCGGTTTGCCCAGGGCTTCCCAGAACTCCTTTTGCTCGGCGGTCAGTTGTTTGAACAGACGCTCGAACTCGGGCACCGGCGTCTGCTGCTGGGGGAATTCCATGGTCGGAAGCAACTCGAGCGCGCTGGCCATGGCGGGCATCTCGGCGTCGCGAAGGCCGCGCAGATATTTATCGGTGTTGCTGTCAACGGGCTGATCCGAATTCCACAACCGACTGGTGTTGGACCGATCGATGCGCAGATTATGCATCGCCTTGAACAGGTTGGCCGAAACATCCGCAACCGCCGAGATGCGGTTCGCCGCCTGCAGGCGCCCCCAGGAATCCCAGGCGTTGAGTGAGGTGCCGACCACCACGCAGACGGAGGTCGCCAGGATCACGGTTTTCAAAAGCGCGGATACGGTCAGACGATTCAGCATGGAAACCCCCAAAGCTCCATGCTTTTGGCCCGGAAATGGTAAACATTTAGACAGTGTCACTGCCGTAAAAATGTGGGCCGTTGAAGATATTCAGTTTTCTGGAAGACTGAGGGTTCCCCAAGTGGAACCGGGCGAACACCTTAAGCGTTAAGACATTTCTAACAGCGCTTAACGCCATTCCCAGGGGGCCATAGATGATTATCAGCGTACTCGTTACGTTTCTCGTCGTTATTCTCGTTCTCTATCTGATCAACCTGTTGCCGCTCGATGGCCGCGCCAAGCAGATTTGCCGGGTGGTCGTCATCATCCTGGGTGTCATATCACTCTTGAAGTACATCGCGGTGTTCTAGCCGCGCCAACGTCAATCGTTATGGTGAGCCATCGTTGTTGCGAGCCAATGGGTCACGCGAATGCGTGTCCGATCGAGATTGCTTCATCGCCTTGCTCCTCGCAGCAATGACGCGCAATTTTCAACAAAAAGGCCCCCGGCGAAGGCCGGAGCTTCTCTGTCACCTGTGATCTATTTCAGCGTCCTGAACCAGTCGTCCACGTCCTTGTGGATTTGATCCTTGGCGAAGCCGTAGCGTTGCTGCAGCTTGCCTTCGAGTTGCTCGCGGCGACCCTCGATTACGTTCAGATCGTCGTCGGTGAGCTTGCCCCACTTCTCCTTCGCGGCGCCCTTGAACTGCTTCCAGTTTCCTTCAACCCGGTTCCAATCCATTGGTCATCTCCTATTGAGTCGGGATGGCCTTTCAACGGGCGGCTGATTCAAACGTTCCAGGAGGAAACGTGGCATAGTGACGTCAGGACGCCCGACTATGCCGGCTCTTTAGGAATTTAGCCGGCCGCCTTGGCTTCCCTGCGCCGCGCCGTCAGGATGAATTCGGTGTAGCCGTTCGGCTGCTCGCGTCCCTTGAAGATCAGATCGCAGGCCGCCTTGAAGGCAACGCCGTCGAAACCGGGCGCCATCGGACGGTACAGCGGATCGTCCTTGTTTTGTCCGTCCACCACAACGGCCATCCGTTTGAGCGACTCCATCACCTGATGCTCGGTGATGACGCCCTGATGCAGCCAGTTGGCCAGATGCTGGCTCGAGATACGCAGCGTGGCGCGGTCTTCCATCAGGCCGACGTCGTGGATGTCAGGCACTTTGGAGCAGCCGACGCCCTGATCGATCCAGCGCACCACGTAACCAAGGATGCCCTGGCAGTTATTGTCGATTTCCTGCTTCACGTCGTCGGGCGCCCAGTTCGATTGCGATACCGGGATGGTGAGGATGTCGGACAGCTTGGCGCGCGGGCCGCCTTTGGCCAGTTCCTGCTGACGCGCCAACACGTTGACCTGATGATAATGCAGCGCGTGCAGCGTCGCGGCGGTCGGCGAAGGCACCCATGCGGTGGTGGCGCCGGCTTGCGGATGCGCGATCTTCTGCGCGAGCATGTCGGCCATCTTGTCCGGCGCGGCCCACATGCCCTTGCCGATCTGGGCATGACCGGGCAGGCCGTCGATCAGGCCGACGTCGACATTCCAGTCTTCATAGGCCTTGATCCAAGGCTGGCCCTTCATGTCGTTCTTGCGGATCATCGGGCCGGCTTCCATCGAGGTATGGATCTCGTCGCCGGTGCGGTCGAGGAAGCCGGTGTTGATGAACACGATGCGCTGCAGGGCGTTCTGAATGCAGGCCTTGAGGTTGACCGTGGTGCGGCGCTCCTCGTCCATGATGCCGACCTTCATGGTGTTTTCAGGCAGCGACAGCATCTTCTCGACTTGGCCGAACAGCTCGCAGGTCAGCGCGACCTCGTCGGGGCCATGCATCTTCGGCTTCACGATATAGACCGAACCGGTGCGGCTGTTGCGCGTTTTGGAAGAGCCCTTGAGATCGTGGATTGCGAGCAAGCCGGCGACCGCGGCATCAAGAATGCCTTCCGGAATTTCGGCGCCCGAGCTATCGAGCACGGCGTCGGTGAACATGTGATGGCCGACATTGCGCATCAGCAGCAGGCTGCGGCCATGCAGCTTGAGTTCTTTTCCGTCCGGCGTCTTGTAGACGCGGTCAGGGTTGAGTGCGCGCTTGAGCGTCTTGCCGCCCTTCTCGAAGTCGGCGGACAGCGTGCCGTTCATCAGACCCAGCGTGTTGCGATAGACCAGCACCTTGTCTTCGGCGTCGACCGTGGCAACGCTGTCTTCCATATCGAGGATCGTGCTGACCGCCGATTCCAGGATCATGTCGGCAACGCCGGCCGGATCGTCCTTGCCGATCATGTGGCCGCGGTCGATCTTGATTTCGATATGCATCCCGTTATTGGCCAAAAGGATCGCGGAAGGCTGAGCCGCGTCGCCCAGATAGCCGGCGAACTGCTGGTTCGATTTGAGCGCGGTTGCGTTGCCGCTCTTCAGTTTGACGGCGAGCTGGCCGGCGATGACGCTGTAGGAGGTCACATCGGTGTGGCTTCCGGTCGCCAGCGGCACGGCCGAATCGAGAAAGGCTTTCGCTTTCGCGACTACCTTGGCACCTCGGGCCTTGTTGAAGCCCTTACCGCTTTCGCTCGCTTCGTGCGGGATCGCATCGGTGCCATAAAATGCATCATACAGGCTGCCCCAGCGCGCGTTGGCGGCATTCAGGGCGTAGCGCGCGTTGGTGAGGGGCACGACCAGTTGCGGTCCGCAGATCTTGCCGATTTCCTCATCGACATTCGATGTCTCGACCTTTTGGGTCGCCGGTTCCGGCAGCAGGTAGCCGATCTCCCTGAGGAACGCCGTATACGCGTTCATGTCGAATGGCTTGCCCTTGTGGGCGCGATGCCAGCCGTCGATTTTCGCCTGCAGCGTATCGCGCACGGCGAGCAGGTCGCGGTTTTTCGGGGCGAGATCGCGGATGATGGCGGCAAGCCCGGCCCAGAATGCGTCAGGCGAAATCCCGGTCCCGGGGGTCGCCTCCTTGGCGATGAAATCGAACAGAACGGGAGCGATCTTCAGTCCGTGGGCATCGATGCGATTCATTATCAAACTCTCGCGAGAAGCGGCGGTTACACGCTGTTGTCAGGGCGTTATCAGGGGCAAAAAGCAAAGAGCGCCGCAAGGCGGCGTTCAAAGCCTCTTTTAGCGCCAAAGCCGTGGCCCTGAGAAGGCCTTTCGCGGGCTCTAATTGCGTAAACTATGGCCGCCGGCTGGCTTAGATATTGGCAGCCAAATCGACCGGTTCGTCGAACAGAATGCCTGACTTCATCAGCATCCGCTCGATCTCGTCGGTCGCCTCAGGGACGGATCGCGCCGAGGCGTCGATCGTCAACTCGCTGGCTGTCGGCGGCTGGTAATCGTTGCCGATCCCGGTGAACGCGTGCAGCGAGCCCGCGCGCGCCTTGGCATAATGGCCCTTGGGATCGCGGCTCTCGCAGACTTCCGCTGATGTCGCGACATAGACTTCACGGAACGCCGTATCGGCGATGCGGCGCGCCGCGGCACGATCTTCCGCCGATGGCGAGACCGCAGCGACGATGGCGATGTGGCCGTTGCGCGCGAGATGAACCGCGACTTCGGCCAGCCGGCGAATATTCTCGGTGCGATCCTGCGCGGTGAAACCGAGGTCGCTATTGAGGCCGGCGCGCAGCGTATCGCCGTCCAGCAGCACCGGCGAACCGCCACTGCTGAACAATCTGCGCTCCAGCGCCCGCGCCAGCGTCGATTTTCCGGAAGCGGGCAGTCCCGTCAGCCACACGACCGCGCCGCCGTGACGATAACGCGCCGAGCGTTCGTCATGGCGTAGCGCTGATTCCACCGGCACGATATCGACAGGAATAGCGCGCTGCCCGGCATCGACCGACAGCACCAGACCGCCGCCGGCAATGCGGCCGTTGACCTCGATCACCAGGCGTCCGGTGCGCGGATTGTCGGAATAAGGATCAGCGGCCAGCGGCTGCGCCAGCGAAATGTCGATCTCGCCAACGTGATTCCGCGCGATCGACTTGGTTTCCACGCTCGACAGTTCGCCGGGATCGACGGCCTTCTCGATGGCGACAATGGTGGCGCGGGTTTCCCTGGTGCCGAGCCGGACCAGTACAGAGGCGCCGGTCACCAGCGGCTTTTCGTGCAGCCAGAAAATCCGCGCGCGAACCCGGCGGGTGTCGCGCGGTGCAGTGGCCACATGGGCGATCACATCGCCGCGTTCGACGAACAGTTCGCGGTCGAGCGTAATGCCGACCGATCGTCCCGCGGTTTGTTTCCCCCTGACGGGCGTGGCCGGCCAACCCTCGACGGTCCTGATCTTGGCGATCTTGCCCGCGGGCATGATGACGATCTCGTCTCCGGCGGCAAGGTGGCCTGACTCGATGCGTCCCGCCACAATGCGGCGGTCGTCGAATTTGTAGATCGCCTGCACGGGCAGCCGCAGCGCAAGCGCTTCCAACGGCCGCGCCGGTTCGAGCGCATCGAGCGCCTCGACCACGGTGGGCCCGCCATACCATTGGATTTTCGGCGTACGCTCGGCAACGCCATCGCCGTCGCGTGCGGAAATCGGAATCACCGCTGACGGCGTGACGCCAAGACTAATCAGGTGCGCTGAAATCTCGTCGCTGATCTCCTTGAATCGGGCCGCGCTGAAATCGACCCGATCCATTTTGTTGACGACAACGGCGACCTGCTTGACGCCGAGAAGATGCAACAGATAGCCGTGGCGTCTGGTCTGGTCGCGCACGCCTTCCAGCGCGTCGATGATCAGCAGCGCGCCGTCCGCCTGCGAGGCGCCGGTGATCATGTTGCGCAGGAACTCGGCGTGGCCGGGCGCGTCGATCAGCACCACGTCGCGGGAGCGGGTGCGAAACCTGATCTGCGTGGTGTCGATGGTGATGCCCTGGTCGCGCTCGGTCTGCAGCGCGTCCAAAAGAAACGACCATTCGAACGGCATGCCCCGCCGCGAGCTGACGGCCTTTAGCATGTCGAGCTTGCCTTCGGGCAGACTACCCGTCTCGTGCAGCAGGCGCCCGACCAAGGTGGACTTGCCGTGATCGACGTGGCCGACGATGACGATGCGAACCTGCGGACGCGTGGTGCCGTTGGGCGTCGCCGATATCGTTGCGGGGAGGATCATGTTCATCTGACTACTCAAAACTCATTGTCAGAGGTAGCCGGCGACGCGCAGGCGTTCGAAGGCGTCCTCGGTTTCGTGATCCAGCGCGCGCCCGGAACGTTCCGGTACTTTGGTGCCGTCGAGCTCGATCAGGATTTCCTCGATGTTGGAAGCGGTCGACGCCACCGGATTGGTGATGTCGGCATCGCCCAGCGAGCGATAGCGTTTGCCCTCTCTGGCGAGATAAAGCGGGATGATCGGGATGTTTTCGCGCTTGGTGTAGGCCCAAATGTCGGCCTCGGTCCAATGCAGGATCGGGTGAATACGCAAATGCGCGCCCGGCGGCGGCGAAGCGTTGAACTGATCCCAGAATTCCGGCGGCTGATCGCGTACGTCCCATCCGCCTTCAGTGCCTCGCGGCGAGAACACCCGTTCCTTGGCGCGTGTGGCCTCTTCGTCGCGGCGAATCCCGGCGATCAATCCGTCGAAGCCATATTTGGCGAGCGCGAGTTTCAGCCCTTCGGTCTTCCGCGCGGCGGATCGTGCGGCCGGCGGCAAGGTCGGATCGATGGTCTCCAGCGGCGGGCAAGGTTCGATCCTGAGGTCGAGCTCCCATTCCTTGCCGTAGCGATCGCGAAACGCGTACATCTCCGGAAATTTCTTGCCGGTATCGACATGCAAGGCGGGGAATGGCACGCGGCCGAAAAAGGCCTTGCGCGCCAGCCAGATCATCACATTGGAATCCTTGCCCAGCGACCATAGCAGCGCCAGCTTCTTCAGCCGCGCGAAGGCTTCCCTGAAAATGTAGATGCTCTGGGCCTCGAGCGCGTCCAAATGATCCATGGTGGGCGTGAGCGCGCGCTCGCGAAGCGAAATTTGCTGGACCGCGGACCCCTCCGTCGGTTCAGCCCGGCGCAACCGGTCTTTCGCAGGATCGTTATCGAGAAGATGCATCTCTGGCCCTTGGCCTCTGGAGGCGAAAATTCTATAGTTGCATCGCAATAGAGAAGAAATAATTTTCTCTTTGCGGGCGTTGAACGAGACATATATAGAAAATAATTCCAGTCAACCCCGTAAGTTGGGGTAGCGAGTGTCGGATGCGATTCCTGCCGGTGTTTCTCGATCTGCGGACCGGTCCCTTGCTGCTCGTCGGCGCTGGCGATCTGGCGCGGGC
>JAQGKC010000172.1 GCA_028290305.1 Bradyrhizobium sp. | reverse complement strand
TGTCGATCGGTGATCTGTTCTGGCTATTCTTCATCTTCTCAGCGATCCAGCCATTGTTGCAGCAGAAGATGCTCGAGGCCATGCGGCTGCGGAAGATCTCGCAACTCGAGCGCACGCGAAAATCGCGAGTAATCCTGCTTGTACATCGACAGGAGACGATGCGGTTCCTCGGGTTTCCCGTCTCACGCTACATCGACATCAACGATTCCGAAGAGGTTCTGCGCGCCATCCAGATGACGGACGACGACGTGCCGCTCGACCTCGTGCTCCACACGCCGGGTGGTCTTGTCCTTGCGGCACTGCAAATCGCAAAAGCGGTCCGTCAGCACAAGGGTAAGGTCACGGTATTTGTACCGCACTACGCCATGTCAGGCGGCACGTTGATCGCGCTCGCGGCCGATGAAATCGTCATGTGCGAGCATTCCGCGCTGGGTCCGATCGATCCGCAACTCGGAGAATCGCCGGCGGCCTCGCTCATCAAGGTCATCGAGGAAAAGCCCGTGGCGAAAATCGACGATCACACACTGGTATTGGCCGATGTTGGCCGCAAGGCCATCACGCAGGTCAAGCAGGCCGCCAGCGAGCTCCTGACCCGTCGTCTGTCCGCTGAACAGGCCAGTGCGCTCGCAGAAAAACTGGCTACCGGTACGTGGACGCACGATTATCCGATATGGGCCTCGACCGGGAAGTCGCTCGGCCTGTCAATCAGCATCGATATGCCGGATGATGTCCTTCAGCTGCTGACGCTCTACCCGCAGCCCGTTCGCATGCAGAACAGCGGTGGCGTTGAATATCTCCCGGTCGAGCGGCGAAACCTGCGTGAGAGCCGCGTCGGCTAGATATTCCGAAGACGTTGCGATCAGGGTTTTTTCCGGGAAAATCGCCCGCCGCGCGGGACAAAGGGCCTTCGGCCCTCGCCCCCCGAGATTCGGAACCGCAAGCTAACCGCTTTTCCGGATTTTGTTTGCCTGTTGGAGGCCGGATAGCCTCCTACTCGTGACTCAATTTTTCATTCCGTAACCCACCTTACGCGATACGTCACATGAGTTCGCTTCGGGTTCTATGCTGATGCGCGTCTCGGTGAACACAGAAGAACAAGCCCTTAGACTGTCGCGTCCGGACAGTTCGCATTTCGCCGACGCGCTATCGAAGCCGGAATCCGTCAATGCTCGGCTGCAAAGCACGGTCTGCACATCTGGAAGTGTCCTCGATGACCAATGATCCTGGCCACATGCAAATGAGAACGTGCAACAGGTTGTTGCACAAATTCGCCACCAGCCGCTCCTTCACACCTCTGTCGAGCCCAATATTTCTCACTCTTGAGGAGGTTGTTGAGCGCTATCGCGGGCAACTCAGCGAGGGAACCCTACGCAACTGGCGTTCGATGAGGATCGGTCCAAGCGCTTAATTTTTCTGAAGCGTGAGAAGTCGATAGGTCGATGACGGACCAGCAGGCAACTGACGACCGCTTCCCGATGACGCTAGAGGAGCTTAAAATTGGGAAGGGCGCTCTTTCCTGGGAGCCGGGCCGCGGAATCATTAGCCGTTTTCGTCTTGTTGGGAGAAAAATACCGTGGCGATCGGACATGACCCGTTTCTCGTAGTGTTGTCTATTCTTATCGCAGTACAGGCGAGCTACGTCAGTCTGAGCCTGTCCAGTAATGTGGAGACATCGTTCGGTCTCCAGCGGCGACTACTGCTGGGCGGTGCGGCGTTGTCGCTGGCCATAGGCATCTGGGGAATGCACTTCGTTGGCATGTTGGCCGCGCAACTGCCTACTGCAGTCGATTATATCGTCTTGCCGACGCTTGTTTCGCTATTCATTTGCGTACTGGTTGTCGGACTCGCGATTTTCACCGCGAGTGCGCAACCGAGAACGGTTAGGTCACTCGCGGTTGCCGCGTTCACTATGGGCGTTGGTATTGCGTTGATGCACTACGTAGGTATGCGAGCAATTCACGCGAGCGTGCATATGAGCCATGCTTCCAGCTTTGTTGTGGCAAGCGTCGTTGTAGCAATCGCCGCCTCCGCGCTTGCGATTTGGCTGGCATTCGGCACGACTCGGCGTCCACCGCTTCTGATCTGCGCCACTGTCCTTGGGTTGGCCATCTCGGGAATGCATTATATGGCCATGGCGGGCCTGTCATTGCATCCCAATACGGCGGCGTCGGGACCGTCGTCTCCGTCGCTTGCGATCTCGACGGAATTGCTTGCGATTGTCGTTGCTGTCGTGGCGTTCGTCGTGTCCAGTTTGTTCATGCTGACATTGGTACCCGATAGCGCTCACAGCCGGGTTCCCAACCTCGACTTGGGAAGGGATACAGGAGCGCCGAAAGTTCAAGGGTCGGAAGTGGCCTCGCACCACACATCTGCGTCAACCACCGAGATCAAATCCGCCAGCTCTCTGGCAATTCCAGCTCCTGTTACTGATCAGACACTTGGCAAGAAGATCAGCCTTCCGGTTGAACGCCATGGCATAAGAATTTCAGTTCCTGCCGACGAAATATTTTGGATCCGCGCCAACACACACTACACTTATGTTTTTGATGGTCGGGATGATTTATTTTGCCCTCTATCCATTAGCCAAGTTGAAAAGGAATTGGATACTGAAGACTTTATCCGAGTACACCGCAGTCATATCGTTAACGTCAGGCGGGTCGCTAGCCTGAAGCGATCCGGGGATAATGGAATCATCGAACTCGCCGGCGCTGGACGCCGCACGGTTCCCGTGAGCCGAAACAAGTTGGCGGATCTCAGAGCAAAACTGGCCCCCGAGAAATGCTCATCAAATTCTGTCTGATGAGTCACTGATGTTGCTGCGTTTCATGTGCCAAAAGCGCAGTCTAAACTCGCGCCTCGTGCAAATTTCGACATTTCGTGCTGATTCGGTGCAATCGCTGTAGCCTTCTCAAATTCGTTCCTTTCAATCTGGGGACCGAAAATTTGGCGCAGTCCTTTCGCGCCATTCGGCTTGCGGCAGAGCAGGAACGCCGCTCTGAGCTTGGGAGATGATCATGAGCAACACCAACCATTCGACGCCAGCCCTGGCGAACCAACCAAAGCGGCTGGATAAGCTTGCTTCGATCGCGGTTGTCAGGAAGTGCCATCGGGGACAGGAAATCTGCGGCCAGGGGCAACCGGCCGAATATTGGTACCGCGTGACTTCCGGCACGGTGAGGCGATGCGTGGCGCATCCCGATGGTCGGCGCCAAATTGTGGAGCTGTTGCTGCCCGGCGACTTCTTCGGCTTTACCGCCCTCAACGAGTATGACTCCACGGTGGAGGCGGTCGCCGAAGATACGATCGTGGCCAGCTATCCGCGCCGGCGAGTCGAGATGCTCGCAGAGGCAGACCCGCAGCTTTCCAGGGAAATCCGCCAGGTGATGTTTGAGGCTCTTTCACGTTTGCAAGCGCAACTGATGATCCTCGGTCGGATCACCGCTACCGAGAAAGTCAGCTCGTTCCTTCTCACAATGGCGGAGCGCCTATCTGATCAGACTCTCGATCGCGTCGATTTGCCGATATCGCGCTACGACATCGCCGATTATCTCGGCTTGTCGGTCGAAACGGTCAGTCGCTCGCTCACATCGCTCAGGAAACGCGGCCTGATTGCGCTCTCAGGGCCCCGTTCGGTGAGAATCATCGATCGGGATGCGCTTGAGGAGGGCGGCGCATGTGATGCTTACCCGAAGCACCTCGGGGCTCGCCGGGGTTGTGATAATCTATCAGCGCATTCCTCTTGAGCTGTACGGGCCAAACATCCGATCCGCGGAACGATTAAGTCATCACATGTCTGGTAGCAAAGTCGATAAGCCGGTGATCGGCATGAGTGGCTCCTATTCAGACACGGCCCGGCCAAATCGGGGCTTTATTGGTTTTCCGTCCTTGATTTCCTTCAGACTACGGCCGGTAAGGACGGAGTAATCGAAACGAAGGCTCTCGATGTCCCATGACGTCCCATGACGGATCAGCGTATTCGTCGCGACTTTTGATGAGCAACCACTGATCTCTTCGGCTAGAATTCATGGATCGTTTTTCGATTTGGACCAACGTGAACCCGCCGCGCAGTTTCTCGCCCAGCATCACAATTTGGATCTTGCCGCCCGCCGGCTGTTCCTCCGGCGGCTGATTTTCCAGCGGCTCATACCTTCCCAGGTCCCAGACCATTACCGTTCCGGCTCCGTATTGGCCAGGCGGAATGACGCCCTCGAATTTTGCATATTCGAGCGGATGATCCTCCGTCCTTACGGCCAAGCGCTTGTCCGCAGGGTTCATCGAAGGCCCTTTCGGTACTGCCCAGGATGCCAAGACCCCGTTGACGGCCAGCCGAAAATCATAATGAAGCCGACTGGCATCGTGCTTTTGAACGGCAAAGTTGCGGCTGCGACTACCTCGCCGCACTCGCCCGGCTGGCTCGAGCGTTTTGGCAAAGGCTCTCTTGCTTCGATATGCTGTGAGGGACATTGTCTTGCCTTCAACTGTTTTGGCGATTCGTCAGCGGGATTGGGATTTCACCTCATCGCACATCAGCCTTCACGCATGACATCTTCCGGCCGCTTGTCATTCCGCAGGCCGAGGAATCGAGGGTGTCGCAACTTGCCTCCCGCCGTCCACTCGGTGAATCCGATTTGAGCGACGAGCTTCGGTTTTACCCAATGCACGCTGCGTCGCGGCAGCCCGTCCTCGGCAAAGAGTGAGACCGGCGTCTCCAGCCGTGCGAGCTTCTCGCCCAGCCGCCGCAACAGCTCTTGGTCGAACCCTGTCCCGACCTTGCCGGCATGCACCAGCTTCCCCCCGCGGTAGTAACCTAGCAGCAATGCCCCAAACCCGCTGCGGCTCCCTCGAGGATCGGTATAGCCGCCAATGACGAACTCCTGCTCTTGCTTGCACTTAAATTTGAGCCAATCGCGTGTTCGCCTAGATACGTATACGCTGGCCCCTTCTTTTGCGATGATACCTTCCCATCCCTTCCGGCACGCCCTGCGGTAATAGTCCTCGCCTTCAGTCTTGCGGTGTTCCGTGAAACGCAAAGAGCCTTGGAAGTTGAAGATATTGCGAAGCACTTGCTTTCGGTACCGCAGTGGAACCTGCCGGATGTCGTAGCGGTCCAGATAGAGCAAGTCGAAAACATAGAACCATATCGGCACCTTGCGAATTAGGTCAGCCGACGGATGCTTCACCTGCATGCGTCCTTGCAACTTTGCGAAGCTCGTGATCTCGCCGTCGAACGTGACTATCTCGCCATCCACTATGAAAGAAGTGGTTTGCTGCTGATAAATGGCTTCGACCACCTCGGGATATTTTTCATTCAACCTAATTCGATTCCGCGAAAAGAGATTCAAATCGCGACCACGGCGAAAGGCGAGGCAGCGTTCCCCATCCCATTTCGGCTCGAATAACCACCCCCGTCGCGAAAACACTTCATTCGTGAGTGTCGCCAACATGGGCGTAATCCAGCTGGGCTGTGCCCGGTTTCGAATCCGGGCCTTGGCGTCAGCCGGTAGTCCGTCAAGCAGGCCGCGCCAAAAACCACCATCCGACATGTCTTCGCCTCACCAGAAAGGATCCAATCGTCTAAAGCGGCGAACATGCTTTCTCAGCTTCGGATAGCGCTCAGCGAGACCCCGCTCGTGCCAACCCAGTACGATACCACCGGCTCGATTGATCGCGCGAACATCGTGATCCGTCGCTTCGCTAGATTGATCGACCAGATCGTATGCGATACGGACATCGTTTGCATGGCCGAGATCGTCCCGCAATGACTTCAAACACTTTACAAATGTTCGAACTTCGTCCCTATCAAAAAGACTTCCCACAAATTCGATGGTGTAATGCAAATTCTTCAACGCAATACGCAGCCTGTGCCGTTGAGTTGCCGTCAACTCTTCGAACTTCTTGCTGCGCTTGCAAGCCTTGCGATGATGTCGTTCGATCAGGTACGGCGCGACATCGACGATACGACTTAGAAGAAGGACCGCATGTTCCGATATCTGTTGATCACGCCACCCGTGAACTACTAACCATCGCAATAATCGTAACATCGATTCAGTGTACCTTTTGGAAGCGATAGCCTGCTTAGCTTGTTCAAGAGCTGCACGCCGTCGCCGCTCCGCGGCGCCGATGAGACCTCCGAAGCCCGGGCGCGCCGGCAACGCGTAGGCGACCGGGCGCAACAGGCAAGCGGCAAAAATATCCCAATTGCGCACCGAACCGAGGGCGTGAGCGAGCCATCTCAGCTCCTCCGAGGCCCAGCGATAATGCCTAATCGGCAGCGCTCGCTTCAAAGCCAAGAGCGCGGAACGAAGACGCCGGATGGCCACTCGCATCTGATGGATGCCTTCCGGCTCACCTGTCAGTGCGGCCTGTTCGTTGCTGAGAAGATGGGTGAGGCAGCGGCGGCCGATGCGCTCCAGCGCGACCTCGACGCTAACGGCCGGATCGAGCCCGATGGGACCCACACAGACCGCGTGCGGCATCAGGCCATCGGTTCCAAGCAGTCGAAAACCTCGCTCAGCCTTGCTCCGCGTCTCAATGCGGATGGGCGCAGCTTCGTGCAGTTGCAGCGCCACGTCGAAAATCACTCGGGGATCGCCATCCTTGAGCTCGAGTTCGATTTCGCTAATCGGTGCGACGGCATCCCCCTTGCATGTGCGAATCTCGCCCTTGTCAATGGCCACCTCGATTCGAGCGGATGGATCCGGGCTGATTGTGATCGCCGTTCGCGTGACCGTCGTCACAAAGACTGGACGCAACTCCTCATCGCGGACCACATCGGACAGCCACTTGCCTGTCTTTGGTGCATCAAGAACCGGCTGCTCGGTGGGGATTCGATCTTCCCACTCCTTCCTCTCCAACACGTCCATCTGAGCGGGATTATCGGCCTTGACAGTCTGGACGAACTCTTCACCCTGCTTACGCACCCGAAGCGATAATCGCTCCCGGTGGAGCGCAAGCGCAGGCGTGTCGTAGTACGTGCTGACGAGCTTCGACCGGACTTCCGACTTCACGGTGGACGTCGCCAGGAGCACGCGCTTCAACTTTTCCAATTTCGCTGCTGGTGCGGCGAGCTTGAGTTCGAACTCGGTAGAGATGAGGCGTCTCCTTTGGCGAGGGTGCTTGGCACTATGCGCGCTTAATCGCGCTGGTCGTCGCCGGCATCCAAGTGGCGAAGCGCGCGAAGACCGCGGCGCAGCTATAGAGGAGTCCGAGAGCCGTTGTGCCCTGCCAGCCGAAATGATGCCAGGCGAGGCCGCCCGTGTAGGAGCCTAGAGCGCCACCAACAAAATATATGACCATGTAGATCGTGTTGGTGCGACTGGTGGCCTGCGGTGCCAAGCTCAGGACCGTGCTCTGGTTGCCATTCATGGCGGCCTGGATGCCGACGTCGAGCAGGATTACTCCCAGGGCAAGCATCGCCAGAGAGCTTCCGGCCAGCATAAACACGACAAAAGCAGTTGCCGTCGCCATGGTGCCAACGGCAACTGTGAATCCCGCCCCTCGACGGTCAGTCAGGTAGCCCGCGAGAGGCGCGCTCGTGGCGCCTGCAGCCCCCAGCAGCCCGAACAGTCCGACGACCTGAGGCCCATAGCCGAATGGAGCTTCGCCAAGACGGAATGCGAGGGTCGACCAGAAGACGCTGAACGCGGCAAACAGCAACGCCCCGATCAGCGACGACGTTCTGAGCTGAGGATAGCTTTCCCAAAGCTCCTTGAGCGATCGCAGTACACACGGATATGGCTGTGGTGCCGGGGGTGGCGTCCGCCGCAAGGCCCGATATAGGACAACCAGTACGCCGAGATTCATCGCGGCTGCCAGCCAAAACATCGGACGCCAGCCAAAATGTGCGCTTACTGCACCTGACACCGTCCGGGCGAGCAGAATACCGGCTAGGATGCCCGCCTGCAGCGTGCCAACGATGCGGCCGCGGTACTGCGGCGGGCTGAGCTGCGCCGCCAATGCAACAAGAACCTGCGCCACCGCTGACATCATGCCAAGCGTCAAGCTGGCGATATCGAGCCACACACGCGACGGCGCGAGCGCGAGCGCGACCAGGGAAACGATAATGCCGAATAGCAGACCCAAAACCAGTCGGCGGCGATCGACGACGTCGCCAAGCGGCACGAACAGGAACAGGCCCAGCGCATAGCCGATCTGCGTCAACATAGGCAGAAGTGCGATTACATTTGCTGCGACGCCGAAGCTCTGGCTGATCTCAGGCAGCATCGGCTGATTGTAATAGAGATTGGCAACCGCAATTCCGCCGGCAGCAGCCATGATGCCGACGCAGCTCGCCGACAGAGGCGGGCGACCGTTCGACGACAGCTCGGATTCTGGACGCGCGTCATGATCGGCTGTGGGACATGCGGCCGAGATCCAGAGTTGTTGAGACGGTTTGGCGGCCGAGGGCGACTGGTCGTCAGACTGGCGGGTAGAATGCTGTAGCATCTGTGAGCTCGCGGCCAGGAAATCGCTGTAAGAATTCAAAGAACCCCCATCGGACTCCGCTCATTCGCACCCACAAATCACTCGCGCAATTCGATCCGGCCACGCCCACTCAACAGCGCGCAGTTTCTTCGCAGAATAGGGCGTTGCAGTATCTTGGGACCTTGATAGCAGTCAATTTTCGTGAACTGGCATCCTCAGATCGACGACACGGGTGCCCACTACCGCACGCGAGGTCTTGTCCGGTTCCTCAGGTGTGGACGCGCGACCCATGTCGTTGGTGGTGATGGCACGCGGCTACAACAGAACCTGCGCCGCGCACGGTCGGCCGGCCAGACCAATCCAAACCCGAGCTTGAGCGGTTTTCCGTGGCTACGCGGCGATCCCCAAGCGGGTTATCATCGATGCGGAATTTGACACCCATCAGAGCGGTGATGAATTGGCACGATACAGTGAGCGCGACGCGCACCGGAGCTGCGCATGGCCGACGTCCTATTGATCAAGACGCTAGTCGTCATCCTTGCCTCCGTCAGCGCCATCAGCTTGGTCGCGCGAGCAGGGCTTTCAGCGGCCGGTGGTTACTTATTGGCTGGCTTGGTTATCGGCCCGCACGGTCTACACCTCATCGCGACGAGCGATGAAACGAGATTTTTGGCCGAACTCGGCGTCATTTTTCTCATGTTCATGGTGGGTCTTGAGTTTTCATTTTCGGCAATGATTGCCGCACGCCGAGATGTTTTCGTCGCCGGCAGCCTGCAAGTCGGTTTGACCGTTTTGATCGTGGCGGGAGTCGCCATGCTGTCGGGCATTGAGTTGTCCACCGCGGTGCTGCTTGGCGGCGCAGTCGCCATGTCATCGACCGCCATCACGCTCAAGCAATTGGTCGACCAGGGCGACGTCAGCAGTCAGCAAGGCCGTCTCGTGCTGGGAATCCTGCTGTTCCAGGATCTTGCGGCCCTTCCATTTCTCGTCGTGCTCGGCAGGTGGAGACAGAGCGGCGGACCCGAACCGTTGGAAGCGCTGCGCCAGCTCGGAATAGCAGCGAGCGCACTCGGCATCGCTGCCTTCGTTTGCAAACCGATTTTTCGCACCTGGCTCACCTGGGTCGCCAGAACGAACTCTACAGATCTCTTTCTGCTCACCGTTCTGTTGCTTGCGCTAGGTACGGCATTCGCCGGACGTCTGGCCGGCCTTTCCGCGCCGATTGGAGCGTTCCTTGCCGGTATGGTGGTCGGCGAAAGCGATTTCCGTCATCAGGTAGAGGATGATATCCGGCCCTTTCGCGACGTCCTGTTGGGCCTGTTCTTCGTCACCACCGGCATGGAGGTTAATCCATCCACCGTCACTGTAGCACCCATGGCCGTCCTCGCCTGGATTATTGCGTGCCTGCCGGGAAAGGCCCTTATCGTGTTGTTGGTTGGCGCGATTATGCGTTGGCCGACCCCGGTTAGTACGCGAGCCGCCTTGATTCTGGCACACGGCGGAGAAGACGGCTTACTGCTGCTTACCCTGGCGATGAAAGTGGGCGCCATAGAATCGAACGTTGGGCAGCCCGCTCTTTTGGCTTTGGCCGCAACCATGGCGCTCGGCCCAATGCTGATTCTGCGGAGTGCACGGTTTGCGGAGTTCGTTAACGGTGCGTCACATCGCGCCAGAGCAGACGCCGAAGAAGCCGCCATCCGCGCGGAAAGCCAAAATCTCGGAGATCACGTAATCCTGTGTGGTTGTGGACGCGTGGGCCGGCTGGTGTCCCTCGTGCTTGAGGCTGCAAAGGTTCCTTACATCGCGGTCGAGTCCGATCTGATGCGCTTTCGCAGGGCAAAGAAGTCGGGGCACAAGGTGGTCTTCGGGGACGCCGGCCGGAAAAGGGTTCTGGAAGCCGCTGGCATGGCCCGTGCACGCCTCGTCGTTGTAACGTTTGATCGACGCCATGCGGTTGAACGTATTCTTCACTATGCACGTGAGCACAATCCGACTGTTGCCTCCATTGTAAGCGCAGCCGATGATCAGGAAATCTTACCGCTTGTACGGGCTGGAGCCAGCACCGTATTTCCAGAGAACGTCGCGGCCGGCCTGGCGCTGGCTGATCAAGTGCTTCTCGTCTGCGGTTTCTCCCAGGACAACGCCGCAAACATCATCACTACGGTTCGAGCCGAACTCCATCCGGAACTGCGTGGGCGCGTAGGACGCTGAGTCGGGTACCCTATCACTCACACTGGGCGCAGTCTGGATCTTTGCACATCGATAGGAACAGGTCGCTTCAAACCGCTGGGTTAATTGCGAACGCATAGGATGCCTGCAAGTGCAACACTCTTCGCGATCGGCCTTTTGCTGGATCTCGAGTCATAATTTCGGCCCGACAACCTCTGTTTCGGCTTTCCGGTTTCTTTGGCAACACTACACATCAATGCTGGGTGACCACCGGTTGAGCGTTGGCGACGTCGGCAGCGAGCGCGATGAACAAGAACCTCCGAGTTATGATGAAAGTGGTTGCGCTCATCGAGCCAGCAGACGAGTTCGTCGAACTAATTCACGCTATTGCGCCCGTGTCCGGGCGACCGTTATCGGACCTTGGCTGATCACGCCGCAGGCAATCCGGCTACCGGCGTTTCCCGCCGGGTCGGTCACATAGTCGTCCTTGCCGCTGTGGATCACCTGTGTGTACCGAAAATCGATTCGGCGTAGACGCAGCGAGCGTACGGCGTAAGCTCGCATCCTAATGACCGATGTGTTCAAGCTGATCCTCAGTATCCTGTCTTCGCGCTTCAAGGCGAGAGCGACGCTGGAAGCGGAAAACCTGGGCCTGCGGCAACAGATCAATGTGCTTCGCCGGCGAACGCCGAAGCGACCGCACCTCAACAATACTGATCGTTTTGTATTTGTTTGGCTCTATCGCTGGTTTCCGTCCGTCCTTGAGGTGGTCGCGATTGTCAGGCCGGAGACCATCATTCGCTGGCATCGTGCTGGGTTTCGGGCGTATTGGCGCTGGTGATCCCGCAACCGTGTTGGCAGACCGAAGGTCTCGGCTGAGCTGCGCACGCTCATTGGCGAGATGAGCCGTGCGAACGCACTTTGGGGCGCGCCGCGTCTTCATGGGTGAGTTGCTCAAGCTCGGCTTCGAGGTCGCCCAGTCGACGGTCGCTCGGTACATGTGCCGCCACTCGCGGCCACCGTCTCAGGGCTGGCGGACGTTTCTCAGCAATCACGTCGACGGCATCGCGGCGATCGACCTCTTTGTCCTGCCGACGATCGCATTCCAAATTCTGTATTGTCTTGTCATTGTGCGCCACGGACGACGACTTTGGGTGTCGTTTGGCGTGAC
>JAQGKC010000164.1 GCA_028290305.1 Bradyrhizobium sp. | reverse complement strand
ACCTGATGACTGACACTGGCCTGTGGATTCCGCGCAAACAGCGCCCGCCCAAGATCCACCAGCCGAGGAACCGCCGTTCGTGCCTGGGCGAGCTGATCCAGATCGACGGCAGCGATCACCGCTGGTTCGAGGAGCGGGAGTGCATTTAGGTAATTCGTTTTGCAAATTCAAGGTGATTTGTTTAGGAATGTCGCCAACTTGCCTTACACGACGTTTCCAGGGGATTTACCTTGCGAATTTGGCGAGGCAAACGTGCGACGCAATTCCTAGAGGATTTACATGACGGCACCGCCTCTTTCAAGGGCACCGATGGCTTGGACTATTAACGCCGCATTCGGGCGGAGTAGGATACGAATGATCCTGTTTAATCGTGGGAGGTGCGTACATGCGCCCGGTCGACCATAAGTTAGCCCACAACGACACCGATTCCGGCGAACTGGAGTTGTCGGTGGAAGCAATCGCGCTAGCCCTCGAAAAAGTGGGATTGCATGTCGATCCCGCAACCGAAAAGGGACGACTGCGGGCGGCCGAGTTGATAAATGAAGCCCTATCAGACCCGGCAAGGACGGACAAAATTATTGCGGCACTCGAAGCCGACGCGCCTTTGGCATCCGATGGCGCCGGCGGCAAAGTCACCGGTAAACCTGCGAAACGTTTTATTCCAAAGACGAGGTTGGGCGAGCGAACGCCGGCCGATTATTTCCTGATGGATGACGAACTTAGTCAGGGTCGCCTCCTGACGGCCCCTGACGCCATCGCGCGACTCAAAGGAAAGGCGAAGTGACGTGATCCTGACTGCTTGGAATCGTGGTGCTCGTGCTGCTGGTCTGTGCGGCCAGCAGCCTGGGTCTTGTGCTGAGCTTCGCGCTCCTGATGCGCTACCCTCGGTGGCAGACGGTATGGGACGGGATTTTCCCATGAGCGACCACCCGGCTTGACATGGTCACAAGGTTCCTCGTAGGCGGCACCGCCGGGGCGGCCCTTTTGATGAAAAGGCTCGTGGCTGTAATTGTCCGCTAATACCCCAGAATCATTAGGAGTCGCGCAGGCGTCCTCGTTGCAGGTTGCGAACCTCTCGCCGTTTACCGAGACACTTCCCGCGTCAGGACTACAGCTATAGGGGCGCCCCGCACACCACGCTGGGCGGCGCCTAGGCGCCCTTCACTGCTTTCTCGGTGGCCTGGTGGTCGCCATCTTCTGCATGGTTTCGCTTTGGGCATCCGGCGTGTTTTTTCGACGCAGTTATACCAAGTCAATCTATGCCGTCTTGTGCAACAGGATCTCCCTCGGGAACCTGAAACTTCCCCGGTGGATGCGGAACTGCATGGTGATCAACTGGACATTGGTCGTGCTTTCGATTGGCGCTTTTGTCGTTGGTGTGTTCAAAGTTGTCGTGAACGTAGCCTATCGTCCGTTACCGATGCGCGTGTCGCTGGCGTCGCGGCCGGCGCGTCCTCGACAATTGAAACAGGCAATAACGTCGGCTCCTGACTCTCAATAACCGCCGCCGCCGGCTGTACCGTGGGCAAGCCAAAGGCCCCGTCCAAGTACTGATGGCAGCACCTGAACAGCAGGTTCGCGTTGACGTCGTTCTGACGGGCGATCAACGCCACGGAAGCGCCAGGTTCGAATGATTATTCGGCAACCTGTCGCTTGAACTCCATTGGGAAATTGGGCCGCTCATAGCGACCTTCGGTGCCGCTGGCAGAGCCTTCGCGCTCCAAACCACGGACACAACATGTCGACTCGGTACGAAAGGGTGAGTGACTCGCCACTCGCCATTCATACCGGTGCCAGGTGAAACACCCGGGCGCCAGAACGCTCTGGTTTCTTTAGCTACGCTGCCCCGCCGCGTTCAGGATTAGCTGAGTGATCTCGTCGGGATGAGAGATCAACGAGAGATGGCTTGCCTTCAACTCGATGGTCGTGGCACACATGCGTTTCGCCATGAAACGTTCAAGGTCAGGATCAATTGTCCTGTCTTCAGTCGAAACAGCGTAGAAACTCGGTTTTGACCGCCAGGCAGCCTGTGTGGTCTTGCCGGTTAGCAGCGCCTTGTGAAACGGCTCTTGCACTGCATACAGGACCTTCGCCTTCGCTTCCGGTAGATCGCCCGCAAAATCGCGAAGGAACGCGGCCTCGCTCAGGCGACCTTCATCGCCGTCAAAAACAATCCCCGCAGACGCCGGCGGCGCAGGAAATTTCTTGGCCAGCTCCGAGTAGTCCTCGCCCGCGTCAGGCGCCCGAGCTGCCACATAGACAAGTGCAGAAACATCCGGGTGCACACCAGCCTCCGTTACGATCATCCCGGAGAAGGAATGCCCGACCAATACGGTCGGGCCGTCCTGGCGCGCCAGCACGCGTCGGGCCGAAGCAACCGCGTCGGGCAACGTCGTCAGAGGGTTCTGGACAGACGTGGTATTGAGTCCCGCTGCTTGCAGTCGCGCGATCACTTCTGACCAGGACGACCCATCGGCGAACAACCCGTGCACAAGGACGACGTTCCGCGCTTTCGTCGGCGCGGGAGTTGCCGCCATACCGCGAGTAGAAACGAGTGTAGCGGCGGCCCCGGCTATCAGTGCAGCCGAGAAACTACGTCTGTTCATCGTCATAATCTGATTCTCCTTCCGTAGAGGTTCGATTCGGTCGACGCAAAGCGGTTCTAGCCCAAAATACCTTAGTTATGCAAATTATGTGCCGCCAGCATGGTAGCAACGCTAGTCGCTCGGCTGGCCGTACCGAATCGACACGTCGTACCCATGGCGGGGAGCGTGCTGGTTCTGCTCAGTGTACGCAAGTGGAGAACTTTGAAGTGCCCGGCCTGACCTATCGCGCCTGCTGGATTCTCAGCCAGAGAGCCATGACGATCGCAACAATGAACAACGCGCCCGTCATCCCCACAACGCCATTCCATCCTCCGCGATTCCAAAACACCCCACCCAGCGAGCCCACAACACTGGATCCAAGGTAGTAGGCAAAAAGATAAAGCGATGATGCCTGTGCCTTGTCTGATTGCGCGCGCGCCCCAACCCACGCGCTAGCAACAGAGTGCGTGCCGAAAAAGCCGACCGTTAACACCGCGATCCCCGCAACGACAATCCAAAGCGAGTCAGCAGTTGTGAGCACGGTTCCGATGAGCATGACTAACAACGTGGCAGGCAGCATGTTGCGCCGCCCCAACCACTCCGACAGACTGCCGGCCGACGCTGAGCTGGCAACACCAAACAAATAGACCGAGAATATGAAGCCCATTGCGGTCTGGCTCAGCGAAAACGGCGGCGCGACTAGGCGATAGCCCACGTAGTTGTAGACCGTAACGAATCCACCCATCAGAAGGAAACCTTCCACGAAGAGCAAGGGCAGCACACCGTCACGCACATGCGTCGCATATGCTCGACTCAAGGCAGCAAACCGAAGTGGCCGTGCGACGAAATGTCGGGACGCGGGCAAGCAGCGCCACAAGATGCCCACGCACACCAATCCCAGAATCCCCATGGTCATGACGGCTGCGCGCCACCCCAGGAGATCCGTTACTACGCCTGTCAACAATCGGCCCGCCATCCCGCCAAGTGCGGTTCCACCGACGTACAAACCCATCGCAAGACCGAGTGACCGCGGGTGCATCTCCTCCCCAACATACGCCATCGCGACCGCGGGTAGCCCGCTCAGCGCAATTCCCATCGCCGCCCGGGTCACCAAGAACTCCGTCCATTTAGGCAGCACCGCGCTGATTATCGCGAACATGGCAGACAGGAACAACGACGCCACCATAATCGGTTTGCGTCCCCAGGCCTCCGACAGAACGCCCGCGACCAGCATAGACACGGCCAGCAGCCCCGTGGTCAGCGACAGTGAGAGACTTGCGCCCGCTGCGCTTACCTTGAAGTTGTGGGAAAAGACCGGCATCAGCGGCTGCACGCAGTACAGCAACGCAAAGGTGGCAAATCCGGCTGAGAAAAGCGCACTGTTGGTGCGAATGAAGGCAGGTGTGCCGTGCTCGATTTTTCCAATCACCACCTCGGTGGCGAGTTCCGCGGACTCAACGAAGCGACCTGCTGTGCTCAAGGTTTCACTGCTATGCTCAGACATGGTACGAATGCCTCGGATAAATACTAAAGATTCCTGAGAATAGTCGGCCAGAAGCGGGACCGCGTCCAATATCGTTTTATCGCCATTTGATACAAAATCCATATCATGGACCTGCGCCGTATCCGGTACTTTGTCGTACTCGCCGAAACGCTCCACTTCGGGCGGGCCGCGCTACGACTAAATAATATTGACGAGCTTGCCCTCATAAAAAACGTTGCTTACCAATGACCCAATCGTGCTGCACATGCGACGCTGCTGAACAAGCTCCTCGATGCATTCAGACGGCAGCCGCGATAAAAGGATTGACAGAAGGCTCTTTTTGGCGTCGTCAGGAAACGGAGAATCGCCGCCTTCATTCTTCGATGACTCGACATGCGGAGGTAACTGCTTCGGATCTCCGACTAGGATTGTGCGCCTGCTCCGAGACATTGGAACGAGCGTTTCGGTCGCCGTCGCTTTGGAAGCCTCATCGATGATGCATAAATCATACTCATCCTGCTGAAACGCCGGCGTGCTCCCCAACCCGATACAAGTACCGGCGACGATCCGGGCCTCGCGGAGGACCGCCCCATGAAAGGAGCGTTCCGATCCAAGCCGATTTAACCAGTCGAGGTGCAGTTGCATAAGCGGCAACAGTTCCTTTCTGGCACTATGTGTGGTGACGAGGCCATCCAGCAACCCTTCGAGGTCGCTGTCCGCAGCATCGCCGAAGACTGAGCCAAGTCCGTTAAGCTTGTCCAAACTATCCCTCGTTCGATTCAGACGTGCCTCCAGTGACTCGATGTTCGTTCGAAGGTCGTCTTCTTCGTTCAGAGTATCTTCGGTCTGACGCAAAATTTCATGCGGATCGGGAATCTGCCCCTCGTCGATCTTCTCCAATCGTCGGTCATTGATGTCCAGCTTCTTTTCTTTGAGGCTCCGTTGCCTTGCACCTAACTGTTGAAGCGCCTTTCGCGTTTCCATGTAGCTGCGGCCAAGTAACTCAACCTTGACCTCATACGCGCTTATTCCTTTGCGTTCGGCGTAACTCTCCATGAACCGTTCGGAACGCGCTTCAGCCTTCAGGCACCAATCCTTGACCTTTCGCTCCAGTGTCAACCGCTCTACTGACTTGTTGACCTTATGGGAACTTTCTGACCCGAACGAAACGATGCGCACCACATCATCGGCTAACCCCTTCTCATCGAGTTTGGCTATGATATGGTCGAGTGCAACGTGCGTTTGCGACGAAAGCAGGATGCGTCTGTCACAATACCGCTTGAGATACGCGCTTATCAGTTCAGCGATCAACGTCGTCTTGCCAGTTCCAGGTGGGCCATTGACGACAAGCAAGTTACTCACTTCCATTGCCTTGTCGAGAACTTGGCGTTTGTCTTCGCTCAAATGATCCGGGAACTGAAGGCCCGCGGGTTCAGGAGGCGCAGCAGTCTCCGGATATGCAAGCACATCGCCGATAGTTGGGCTGACCGCCCTGCCTGCCCGTATATCTTCAAGAGCTGCCCGCTGCTTTTGGAGTGACTTGCGTTCGGCCTCGAAGTTAGTCTGGAGGACGGCATTTGAGCGGGGGATGTCGCCTCTTTTGCCGGAGCGTAGAAAAAGTTTGACTTGATCAGCCTGCACATCTACGACGGTTAGGATTATGGGCTTGCCACCGGGCGCCTGCAGAACCAGCGACGCTCCGAGCTCTTCTCTGTCAAAGTCGCCGTCAATGGTTGCAATAAGAAATTCTTCTTCTTCGTCTATCCGACGCGCGAGAAAGTCTCTCTGCTTAACTTTATAGAGGCGCTCTTTCTCTCGCAGGAACTCGCCCCAACAATCAAACCAGTAGGACCGCTGCTTTTCCTCCAACTGGTTAGCCAAAACGCTATCCATGATCTCAAGCCGCCCGACAAAGGTGCGCAGGCCAACCCGAGCTGTTTTCAACTCCCGAACGGAATCGGCTCTGAACGAGACGCCTGGGACGGTCGCGTATTGCTCGCGGAGTTCTCGTGCGCGATCGGGGGCATGAACTACAAGCTGGTCAACCACCAACTCGTAGTCACCGACTGTGCAACGGACCCGTATGGTGGCACCGATTATCAGGACAGTACCGTTCTGCTCATCGTTGACCGCCGACCAGCCAGAATTAAGATCGGCGAGAATATATGATGCGCATCGCTCATCCTCGAGGGCGGAAAACTCCTTCTTCAGCGCCGCTGTGCTTGCGGCCCCTAGCCGTATAAACACCTCAATAGGGATTTGGGCCCTGTGGATAGCGGCTGCGTGAAAGGCGTCTAGGTCCGCGAGCAGAACTGTCGAAGCTTCTTGACGGTCGTTCGGCGACAAAGCCAACGCTTTCCGCAAGATTGCCTTCGGTGTAGAGAGCTCACGCAGACCCTCCGATGCAAGGCGCAAATCGTCACTCGACTTAAATACCGTTCCGACAAGGCACGACGTCGCGATGGCCGCCCACGAAAATATGTCTCGCAGGTCGGAGCGATATCCGTCGTCGGTTTCCGGGGGCGTGTATGGGGGTGACCCAGTTTGATAAAAGGTCAAACCAAGCTGCGGCTGTGTCGTGTTGCGGGCGATGCCGAAGTCTATGATTTTCGGGACGCCGCCTTCGTCGAAGAGCACGTTCTGCGGCTTGAGGTCACGATGTGCCCAGTGTCGTTGGTGCACATACGCTAGCGCACGTAGTATCGGTCTACCGATCGCCTCGTAGAACTCGCTCCAGCTCACCGGTCCGGACTCACAGATTCGCTTCGTCAGATCGCCGCCGGGCAACCATTCGAGGACAAGGTACGGGATGCCAGAGGCGTTGCCACTGTCGACCAGTCGAACGATGTTTGGATGAGAGAGGTCAGACAGTGCCCGCTCTTCCCGCTCGAAGGAAAGAGCCGATCGCGCGTGATCGGCAGTTGGCAACGGCACCTTCAGCGCTTGATCACGCTTGTCCCATACACCGGTCGCGCGGAAGACTGCCGACATGCCTCCATCGTGCCTTTCAGCGCTGATCTCATATTTCTCGTCCAGCACCACACCGTGCTGGAAGGGTAAGTCATCGTTCTTGATCGCACCTTGCGCCGGCTCGTCTCTCAATTCCATTGTTCTTGTCTCTCAGAAGTTACCGCAAAGGGGCAGACAGCCTTCCCGCGAACTGACAGATTTAGCGCAAGCGAACCTTCGCATATCGCAACTGCTCTAAATACGTTATCGGCGGTTGTCAACGTACTTGTCGTGTCACTTCAAGCAAACTGCTTTAGTTCTTCTGGCTGCATGCGCTCCGGATTGAGCCAGACTTCATCCTTCAATTCCCAATTACGCGTCGATCGGGACCAACG
>JAQGKC010000150.1 GCA_028290305.1 Bradyrhizobium sp. | reverse complement strand
TCGTCCCGGGGCAGGCGTTGCCGCGCACTCTTGCGATCGGAATTGGCTTTTTCCGGGCTTTTTGTTACGGCTCTCTCATAGCGGCAATTGCCGTCCACGCCATGCGCTCAGCGCTCACTGATGACGGCAGCGGGAATTGAGTGATCTTATATCGACGAGGGATCGAGTGAGGGTGCTGTTTGCTGCACTGCATGAGTCGGGTTGTGGCATGACGCCGACAGCACTGGTCCAACGGATGACGTGCGCTATTGGCGGTGAAGCCGACGTTGCGGCCATCGGAGCGCTTCTTCGTCCAAGGCCTGCACGCGCAGGGCGATCGTCACCTCTATGCCTCCAGGATAGGCTTCATTCCCGAAAAGCGACTCCGTCTGTTCGAGCGGACGGTGGCCGGTCGTATCGGCTGACACCGCAGCTCGCACGGCCAGCCAAGGGCCAAAGCCGGATATCAGTGCGCGCATGCGGGGATGTGGCGATAGAACCTACCGCAGCCTGAACCGACGCACCGTCGTCGAGCAGGCATTAAACTGCTTGTCAAGCCATCGAAATAACGCAGAGCCAGAATAGATAGGGACTGGCGTTCAGCAGCACATCGCACGTCCTCATCTTTCTCCCTCCCGAATGAATGTCATGACCGAACAAACCCTGACGGAGCCGATCGATGAGCCGCAAGAGCTATCCCGCGGCTTTTCGCGCTACCAGTCAATCCTCGTTGCGCTGCTGGCGCTTGTCCAGTTCACGATAATCATCGATTTCATGATCATGTCGCCACTCGGCGCCATCATCATGCCGGCGCTCGATATTTCTGCCGCACAGTTCGGGGTGGCGGTCTCCGCCTACGCATTCAGCGCGGGAATTTCCGGGATCCTGGCGGCCGGCTTTGCCGATCAGTTCGATCGCAAGTGGCTGCTTTTGTCTTTTTATGTCGGCTTTACCCTTGGAACGGCGCTTTGCGCGATCGCTCCCAACTATCATGTGCTGCTGCTGGGGCGGATCGTTACCGGCTTGTTCGGCGGTGTGATCGGCTCCATGGTGCTCGCCATCGTCACCGATCTCTTTGCGCTGCAATTGCGCGGCCGCGTCATGGGCTTCGTGCAAACCGCCTTCGCCGCAAGCCAAGTGCTTGGCATCCCAGCCGGTCTTTTTCTCTCCAACCATTGGAATTGGCACGTCGCGTTCGGCGCATTGGTCGGCCTGTCGACCGCCGGGATGGCCGCCGTGCTGTTTTTGATGAAACCGGTGAACGGCCATCTCTTGCTGAAGCAGGACAAAAACGCGTTCCGGCATCTGATAGCAACGGTCGCACAGCCACGTTATTGGATGGCATTCGCGGTGACGACGCTGCTGGCGACCGGCGGCTACATGCTGATGCCGTTCGGCAGCGCCTACACCGTGCATAATCTCGGCATCGATATCGGTCATCTGCCGACGATCTATCTCATCTCCGGCCTGTTTAGCATTTTCATCGGACCGCTAGTGGGACGCGCGAGCGATGCTTTTGGCAAATTCCCTACCTTCGCCTTCGGCAGCGGCATGTCCATCGTCATGGTGCTGATCTATACGCATCTCGGTCAGGTGAGTCTGGCGGTCGCGATCCTGGTCAACGTCATGATGTTCGTCGGCATATTTTCGCGCATGATCCCGTCGCAGGCGTTGATTTCCGCAATCCCAGAGCCCACACAACGCGGCTCCTTCAGCGCGGTCGGCGCTTCCCTGCAACAACTCTCCGGCGGCCTCGGCTCCGTGCTCGCCGCCGCGCTCATCGCACAAGATGCCGACGGTTCGCTCCGGCATTTCGACCGGCTGGGATACGTCGTCGTTACAACGGCGGTGATTTCCCTGATCGTGATGTATTTTGTGCAGAGGCCGATCGCGGCCCAGGCTGGCAAACGCGTTGTTTAGAGGCCGCCAGCTTAGACGGCCAGAGGAGCACGGACATGTGGGGAAATGGTGTGTGGCCAGTGAGGTTGGCCATCGCATTTTCAGGCCGCCTGATGGTGTTCCGCTCTTGAAAAAAGGGAAGCTGCTCCGACGTTGTCCTTGGAAAAAGCGTGGTATGCCTGCAAAGCAGGAACGGCTTTGATCTCCAACTGGCAGCGGCAATGTCCTCGTCCGACGGTGCAAATGAAAGGAGTGACGCAGCCCGCCGACGGCGGAGAAGGAGCAATTCCTTACTGCTGGTCTTGGCCGTTGGATTTCTCGTTTTTGGCGCCGCCGCGGGCGCCCTGTACTATGCGTTGCGACCAGTAACTCTCCGGATTGCGGTCGGACCGCCTGGAAGCGACGATCAAAAAGTGATTCAGGCGATGGCCGAGGTTTTCGCCGGCGAAAGCAGGACGGTCAGGCTGTCTCCGATCACGACCGACGGAGCGGCCGAAGGCCTCGCTTTGCTTGGTGCTGGCAAGGCCGACCTTGCGGTCGGTCGTGCCGATCTGGAGATGCCGGCCGACGCGCAGACCGTCGCCATCGTGCGCAAGAACTTCGTTGTGCTGTGGGCGCCTTCCGGACCTGCGGGCAAGAGTTCCAAAAGAAAGCCCGCGCCGAAAATCAAGGAAATCGCCGATCTCGCAGGGCACAGGGTCGGCATCATCGGCCGGACCCCCGCGAACGCCGCGTTGCTCCGGCTCACCCTGAGCGCCGCCGGCGTGGAGGCGGACAAGGTCGCGATGACGCACTTTGGCACCGGGCAGATCGAAGAGCTGGCGCGCGACCCGACCCTCGATGCATTCATGGCGGTCGGTCCGCTCGACAGCAAAATCACGTCCGACGCCATCGCCGCGACGGCCCGGGCGCGAGGCGAGCCGAAGTTTCTCGCGATCGAGGCATCGGAAGCCATCGCCCTGAAGCACCCGCGTTATGAATCCGAAGAAATTCCACCCAGCGTCTTCAATGCGAATCCGGCCTGGCCGGATGACAAGGTCGAGACGGTCAGCGTCAGCCACCTAATCGTGGCGCGAGAGGCTTTGTCTGAAACGACGGTGGCGGCATTTTTCCGACAACTATTCGCCGTCCGTCAGGCGATTGCCAGGCAAGTGCCTGGCGCGGCGCACATCACCAAGCCGGATACCGAGAAAGACGCCGAACTGCCGGTACACCGGGGAGCGGCAGCCGTCATCGACGGCACTGAACGCACCTTCCTTGACAGGTACGGCGATTACTTCTGGTTTGCGCTGCTGCTTCTCTCCGGGATCGGTTCGGCCGGCGCCTGGTTGCGTCACTATTTGAATCGGGACGAAAGAGAAGAAAATACCGGCCATCGCAACAGAATCCTGGCCATGGTTTCCAGGGTGCGCACCGCGGAATCCAACCAGGAATTGCTGGCGATGCAGCGCGAGGTCGACGTCATCATCGGTGAAGCGCTCGAATGCTACGATGACGGCGCCATCGAGGAAGAGGAGCTGGCGGCCTTTGGCCTGGTGCTCGAACTGTTCAATCACGCCACCGTCGAGAGGCGCGCGGCATTGCAAGCGGGCACCTCGAACCGGCTCGCGGCGGGGCGATAGGCCACAGCCTTACGTCTCGACGATGACGCAGCCATGTGAAACGTGCCCGGAAAACGTTTTCGAGGTCTCTGGAGAGGAGCTGAGAATCCCTCCCTGCTTCGCTCGAAGGGCCAGCTCGCTAACCGACGCCACTATCGATCACTTTGGCCGGCGCGGGCGCCACTTTTCAAATCGTTGCTCTCTAGGGCCCGCGAAAACGCATCCCAAGTCCCGCCTGCGGAATAGCGGAAATCGACAGCGGTCGCCGCCAGCCGGCCGGCTGCGCAGCTGAGGCCATCATGGTGGATCATTTCATCTGCCTTGTGCCGCGCCGACCGTATCGGCCATCCGCGCCCCTCGCGCGCCGAGAGGCTTCGGCGATCCGGTCGTGGTGTCGCGCACGGTTTGATGCTCCATCTCGGCGTCGATTTCGGCCCCGAGCAGGATCACGATGGCGGAGATCCAGAGCCACGTCATGAAGCCGATCACGGCGCCCAGCGATCCGTAGGTCTCGTTGAATTTCCCGAAATTGGCGGCGTACCAGGAAAACAGTCCCGAGACGCCGAGCCAGAGCAGGGCGGCGATTGCGCTGCCCCATGTGATCCATCGCCACTTGGCCGCCTCGCGGCTCGGCCCGTAACGGTAGATGACCGCCAGCGCCAAGGCGATGACGAGATACATCGCCGGCCATCGTCCGATCCGCAGGAGAAGGTCGCCGGCGTCGGACAGCCCGACGTAACCGAGGATCGCGGGAACGATCACTATGGAGCCGAGGGCCGCCAGCACGAACACGACGGCGCCTACGGTGAAGCTCAGCGACACCGCGTTCAATTTCACGAAGCCGCGCTTTTCTTCCTCCCCGTAGATGATGTTCAAGGTGTCGAACAGCGACTTCATCGCCGCGTTCGCGCTCCATAGCGACACTCCAAGCCCGACGAGAAAGGTCAGTCCCAAAGTCTGGGAGCCCCTCGAGGCGACGCGGGTCAGCTGGTCGCCCGCGATGTCGATGGCTCCGCCCGGCAGAAATCCGCCGAGCTGGTCGAGATGCCTCGCTATCGTCGAAGGATCCGAGAACAGCCCGTAGACCGCAACGAGCGCAGCGATGGCCGGGAAGATGGCCAGGATACTGTAGTAGGTCATGCCCGCGGCGAGCGTCGTGACCCGATGCATCGACACATTCGCGTAGACCCGAAGCAGGATGTCCTTCCAGCCACGGGCCGGGATCTCCGAAGGCGTCGTGGCGCTGCGGCCCCGGTCTCCTTCCTGGGTAGCAGCAGCAGCATCGCTGCCGGAACGCAACGAAGGCGGGGGCTCCGAACGTTCGCGGTCTCTCGGAAAGAGATACTCGGAAGCGAACGCAGCTCCGAGCAGGGCCAGAAGAGAGGCCATGGCCCAACCGCTCGACGGGCTGGCGGCATTCGGATCTGCGCGATTGACCATGTGGCGTCCCTCCTTAACTCGTCGGATCGGAAAAACCAAAGCGGAGGCAAGAATGTTCCAGGCAATCTGGGGGCCGTCGAGCTAATAGCCCAGGATTGAAAAACTGGCCGTCGCCGGCTCGATTCCTTGTCGTCAGCATCCCGCGCCTCCAATCGGGCGTAAAACCCAATCCCCCTTAGGTCGGCGAGCCCGGCTGACGCTGGGGCGGGCGGGGCGGGACGGGACGGGCACTCCGCCGACCTGGTTGACGCCCCAAACGCCCCGTCACGCGCCAGATCGTAAAGCTGTTCGAAAAGTTGAACGCGCTGCGGCGTTCTTCCCTGAGCGACTGCAGCAAGAAATGTCGTGGCTATTTCGTTCCAGTTCTGTTGAGAAAATATGCTGCGGCCCTCGGAACGACGGCTGACGGCGATCCGTTGACATGCATGAACAAGCTCTATCCCTTGCTGCTAGAGCATCAGCTGCCCGTTCTCGTCCGGCACTTCATCGCTCTGGCGATCATGCTGGTCTGCTCTGTCATGCAGGTTGCCCTGCAGATGTTGACGGGTTATCCGAGCTATTTTCTTCTACTGCCGGGCATTTTCCTTTCCGGGCTCGTTTTCGACCGTGGCACGGGGATCTTGGCTGCGGTCATCGCCGTCGGGGTCGGCGCCTATCTCGGCTACGGAAGCAATGTCGGCATCGAATACCTATCCACCAACGGCCTCTTTGCGGTCACCGCGACCGGCACCGCAATAGTGGCCGAATTCCTTCGCCTGGAGATGAAGCGGGTGATGCTAGCCGATAAGACCAAGGCTCTGCTGCTGCAGGAAATGGCGCATCGGACCAAAAACAATCTAGCCGTCCTCAGCGCGATGATCCGCTTGCAGGCCAAGAATGCGGAAACCGCCGTCGGCTTGGCGCTGGAGGATACGGCTCGCCGCATCCAGATCGCGGCCGAAGTCTACGACCATCTTTCGGCGAAGGAGGATTCTCGGCTCGTCAACATGCGATACTTCCTCAACGACGTTGTCGAGAAGATCTTTCAATCGCTCGCGCCATCGGGCCCGGTGGCGTTCGAGGTAACCAGCGACGACGCCGTGCTGACCAACACTCAGGCGTTGGCGATAGGAATCATCGTCAACGAACTCGTCACCAATTCCTTGAAATACGCGTTTCCTGACAATCGGCCAGGTCACATAACGGTTCGTCTCAGGGCGACCCAGGAAATCGAGATGACGGTTTCCGATAATGGCGTAGGCCGGGGCGACCAGAGCGTCTCCTCAGGGCTGGGATCGCGCATCATGATGCTCCTCACGCAGCAACTGGGAGGCACGCTCGCCTACGAAGATCTGCGACCCGGTCTCTGCGCCAGCCTGCGAGCGCCCAGGGCGGCAGCACCCTGAGACCGGACTTCTGTTGAGGCGCCAGCTTTCAGACAATGATCTATCGCCGAGGCCAGTCGGAAACTCGAACGCCGGCTCCAATACCGGCGAGATCGAAGGTGAGCGTGCGCACTCGAGCAGCGAGCGGATGTAGAACAAGCGGGGAAAGCACAAGGTAGAGGCGCAGTCTATCACCGCAGCCCTCCGTGCAGCCGCGGTTCCCGCAAGGAACTACTAGACGTGTTCAGGCGAAATCATCTGATGTTCGATAGCCCCCGCCGGGAGCGAAACGAGGTGGATGATGTCGAACTCTCGTAGGGAATCCTTCGACGCGGGCGGTGTGTCGTCGATTGGATCGACGCCTGTGCGCAGGGGCGGCTCGCCGATCTGACCTTCGCCCGCATGCGCACCAGCAGCAGCTCGGCGGAAGCGGTCGGGATGTCCGCTCGCTGCCTGACGAGAGCGGCACGGTCGTGAGGGGGCCGCCGATCCGCAATTTTGCACGGTCGGAACTATTCGTTGACTTCACTTTTGTATACAAGCTGCAGCCAAAATCTCGGGCCGGAATGCCGTGGGGAAATACTGTGCCGAATGCGTTGCAGGGCCTCGTCGAGGAGGCGCTGCGGGACGGTGGCTTCGAGAGAGCCATCCTGTCCTCCGGGGAGGAAGCGCTGACGTTGTTCAGGGGCAGGGTGGCGGATTACAGGGCGCTCGTCACCGACGTCAATTTGAAGGGCTCGCTGAGCGGCTGGGAGGTCGCGAACGGATCAGGGAAATGGCCGCGGGCTTCCCGGTCATCTACGTGACCGGTGCAGGCGCCGACCAATGGATGTCGCACGGCGTCCCCGACAGCATCTTGTTGCGAAAGCCGTTTGCGCCCGCGCAACCGGTCACGGCAGTCTCGCAGCGTCTCAACGCCACAGGACCGCCGGCCAATTAAGCTCCAGCCCGCCAGCGCGCAACGCATGAGGTCGGAACATTATTCTGACCAAGCCTTTGACTCGTTGGACCATCGGCCCGCTGTTCAAAGACATGCGCTCGCGCGGATAGCCAAGGGCGGTGGTCCCGTCCGCGCGCTGAAGGAATCAGCTTGAAGAAACCGGCAAAAACCCGCGAAGAGCTTGAGTCCGCGATCAGGCTGGAGATGGAAGACATCTGCGAATTGCCGACGGATCTCGCCATCTCGGTCGTGCCCCACGAGGACAGCTGGAAGGTCGCGATCATGACGGATGGACCACAAGATCCTGGGCGCTCAGAAATGATCGAAGCGATCGCGGACAGACTGCGCACTCAGTTCGACTTGAAAAGCTGAACCTCCGACGGCTTCATAACGCGCTCAGATCGTCGGGGTACATCGCCCGAATTTCCGGATCCTCAAGGACATTATGGCTGGAAAGACGCGGGTTTCGGTCAAAGACCAAGAAGCTGCGCGGTAAAGCAATCGTCAGGGGCGGCGCTGGAACGGCTACACGCATCGTTGGTCTTCTCGGTAACATTCTTACTTACGCAGTCGAAGCGGGCATCATTGAAGGCAACCCGGTCCATGGCATCCGCAAGCCAAAGGACAACATGCGGAAGCGTCGGCTGTCGGAGGCGGAGTATCGAATACTCGGTCGATGCTCCGCGACGCTGCCAAGCAGGAGAAATACGCCACGATCGTGGACATCGTTCGTCAGTTGGCGCTGACCGGCTGCCGGCCTAGCGAGACAGCTTCGCGAGCATTGCCAACGATCTAGGTTTTACCGAGGTGACCATCGCGGCGCTCGTGGGCCATGCCAAGGGCGGTGACGAGCAAATACATCCACACGTTTGACACGGCGCTCATCATGGCTGCGGACGCAATCTCGGGCTATATTCAGGGGCTCCTTGGTGGTATCGAGTTCAAGCAACCGCCTACGCGCTAGACCGCGACTCGCGAAAGGCCGCTCTGGCCCGCTTCCTGAAGAGGGCTTCTGGGGACGACCAACAGGCGGTCAAAGAGGAGCGCCGCTTGGCTGCCGAGGCGGCTGCGCCAACTCTGTCACTCAAACTCAGCAGCAGCGAAAAGCTTTCGAAACGCTGACGGTGGGATCATGGCAGCACCCGCATTCGCGACACAGGGACGCTGGGACGGACGCATACTAACCGAGACGACCTTCCGCACGGCAACGGTAGCTATCCCACATTACTTGTAGTAATGGTTGCTTTCGGGGACGTCGCAGCCTCCCCGTCAAGTGGTAGCCCCATGCAAGCGCTGCTCGCTTACCTATGGAGCGAGCACATGGAAGGTTTACCGTTCGAGATCCCGCTGTTCTTGCTGGCGACATTCACCGGCGCTGTCGTTGCCGGTCTCTCTGGCTTCGCCTTCGGTCTCGTTGCTGCTTCGCTCTGGCTCTACATTCTGACGCCGCTGCAGACTGCAACACTAATTGTTGCCTTCGGTCTCATCGTGCAGGGCTATTCGGTCTGGAAATTGCGGAGCGCCCTCGATTGGCAGAAGCTTTGGCCGTTTGTTGCCGGTGCGGCATTCGGCGTACCAACTGGTGTGACGCTCCTTACCTGGTCGAACCCCCATACGATCCGAGTCGCTGTTGGTATCTTTCTAGTGCTGTACAGCCTCTATGCATTTTTCCGTCCAGCATTGAAGCCGCTAAATATCGGCGGTCGTCAGGCTGACGCAGCCGTCGGATTCGCGAACGGGATGCTCGCAGGTCTCACCGGCCTCGCCGGCATCCTTGTGACGATCTGGGCCGGCCTGCGTGGCTGGTCGAAAGACGTCCAGCGGGCCGTGTTCCAACCTGTGGCCGTTGCGATCTTCCTGATGACCGCGCTGTGGCTGGGCGCCAAAGGAACCATCGAGCTCGAAACCGTTGAGCTCTTCGCAATGGGCTTGCCGATCGTCATCGCAGGAACATGGGTCGGGCTTAAGCTCTTTGGCCGCATCAACGAGGCAACCTTCCGGAAGATTGTACTCGCACTCCTGTTTGTCTCTGGTGCGGTGCTAATTTTTTGAACCTCGGACTTTCCGTGTTTCCCGCACAAATATAGTTCCGCGACCAATATTGAACCGTTCGTGATCCCGAAACGCGACGGGCGCGGCCGCACAGTCTGGTCACGCGATCGCGACCGAAGATCGACCGCATCGCCCGTCCCTGGCTGATCCGACGCTTCGTCGCTCCTGCCGCAGTTTTCCTGTTCGTCACGGCGTCCGAAGTCGAGGCCGTCGCCGAACGCTTCGGTGAGATCCTGACCACAATCGCTGTGCCGCGCCAATCACCTGGCTGGACGCCGCGGCCTACAAAATCAAGCCGTGTTCCCATCGCGGCCACGGCCCAACGGCGCCGCTATCGTCAAACGTACGAGCATTGGCGTAGCCGCGTGCATTGGCGACGTGCATCAAGGTCCGATGCTGCAAATCATAGATCTGCAAGAAGTCACGCAGCGCGCGATCGATCTGCCCTCGACATCGATCATACGCGCCAGCGTCTCTATGCTGCTTGCGACGACGATGCGCTGGTCGAGCTTGATAGCAACGTCGGCAAAATCACCAATGTCTGGCCGACCGCAGGCGTGCCGGATGTGACCTTCTTCAATCCTTCGACGGGCCTTGTGCACGTCGCCATCGGCGAACCCGGCCTCGTTGAAACCATCAATCCGCAAACGGGTGCCAGCGGTTGGACCATGACTGGACAGGGCGCACACACGACTGCAATCGTCGTTCCCGACCAGCTTTATGTGATCTCACCCGAACATGCCGGCGTCCTCGTTCTCGCCGATGCATAGCACCGAACTTAACGGGAGAATCGTCGCCGTCATCAATCCCCACGGGCTGCAGCCAGAATGCGGTCCTTGACCGTCCGTGCTATCGCCGCCGACGCCTCGTCGGGGATCGCGAAGCATGAGCTCGCGTTGATTTCGCAGAGTACGTATGTGTCGGCGCCGGCCACATCACGGGGGCCGTAAAGGAAGTCCGCGTCCCAAATAACGGGCAGCGACGCTTCGTCGATATCAAGCGTTTCCATCAACTGAGGGGTCCATTTGTCCTCCATCAACCTTCGCAGCGCCCGGAACGGCGGGGCATCGGGCCCGTGCATGATCCGAGGCCCAGGTTGCGCCGCCGGCGAGTCTGGCCCTTCCGGAGGCGGTGGGATCAAGGCCTTGACCAGTTGGTGACCGAAGCCTGCAACCTTCGACCCGCTCATGTAGCAGCGGATCATCCCCTCGGGCAGGCGAGGCTGGAATGCCTGATCGATGATGCAGCCGCCCCATCCAAAATACGGCTCGCAGCGGGCAATGAAGGCGTCGAGCGGCATTTCCTCAGGTCGACTACCGCGTTGCGCGTGGAGCACCCGAACCGTCGTGTGCGTATCCGGCACGGCTTCCACTTTCCAGACGCCTTGGCCTGCGTTCCCGCGGTTCTGCTTGAGCACGCGTGGGCCGTTCGCCTGAAGGCGCGACGGGAATTGAGTGCGGAAGGCGTTTGCGCTGTCGTAGCGATGCGTGTCGCCGCCCCAGCCTAGATGTCGCGTCCGGTAGAGCACCTCCTTGACGCCCATCTTCAGGATGACGTCGGGATGTGCGCTCACCCACGGGCCTTGGGCCGCGATCTCGCGCAGCAACGGATCGAGCGCCGCGCGCGTCTTGCCCTGATGGATCGGGTCGACCCAGACGAGGACGCCATCTAGTGCCAGCAGTTCGTCACGGACCGCGTCTGCGAAGGCTTCGTCGTAGACGACGGGACGGGCCTCAATGCCGGAAGCAGCGAGCGCTTCGAAGATGCGGACGAAGCGGTTGTTCTGCGGGGTTGCGTCGCGGCCTGCTGCTGCGTCACCGCGCCACAGGATAGCAATCGTGGAACGACGAGAGGTCTGATGTCTGGTGTTCATACACAAGCTCCACGACGGATCACCTGTCGCACAGAGCTTGGACCGAGGTCTCACGGGGAGTCTGCCTGTCCCCGTATAGGCCACTCTACGCGACCTCGTACGCAAGTTTCAAGATGCAAGATGAACCTTGCTCGCTGACTTCGTCCCCCGCCCCACGAATTGATTGGCGATGAGGGCCCATGGAGCAGGTCGCGTACTCAGATTCGCCTTGCCTGCTTTCCCGATACCGCCAAGCTCTTTGAGACGACGAGTATCATCGGTCGCTTCCGCGAGGACCCAATCCCGTCCTCGCGCCGGAACACGCTGAAGCCCGCTTGCATCACGGCGGCGATGCGCGGGCTTCAAGCGCTGTACCAATCACCCATCACTTCCAGATCTTTGGTTGCGGCTCTGGCGCACGGCAGGTCTGTCCTGTGATGTAGATCTTGAGGCCGGACATCCGCGGCCGGAGCCGCGCCGGGGCCGGTACGGAGGTCTTATGCGCCTCCTCGACATTGCTTCGCCTTCGCGGTTGCGATCCCAGGGATCGGATAGAGAATGGCTTTGCCGATTTTGATGAACGATGGACCGATCCTCATCCAGCGCCAGTTGCGGAGGTTTCCCTTGCTGACCTCTCGCGATAGCGCTCAACAACTTCCTCAAGAGTCAGAAATGGGGTGTGAAGGAGCGGCTGGTAGCGAATTTGTGCAACAAGCTGTCGCGCGTTCTTATTTGCAGAATGCCAGGATCATTGGTCGTCGAGGAAACTCCAATGTGTGCAGACTGTGTTCCGCATTCGAGCATTGACCGATTGCGGCTTCGAGAACGTGTTAGCGAAATGCGGACTGTCCCGGCTCGAGAAACGAAGTGCTTGCTCTCGGTCCGCAGAGATGCGCGTCGGCATAGAAGCCGAGCAAACTCATGCGAGAATGGCGGAATGACCAGTGATGGAATGGCCGCTCCTGGCGCAAAGCAGCCGCTGTATCGGCCAACTGCCAACGGCAATATCATTTCGATCAGTTCGTTAGACCGTCCTAAGAGAAGCGATTTGGCACGTGCGTAACAGATTCGTATGTTTGGCGCGCGCAACTGCTGCGGTAATTTGCATCATCACGCCTATGAGGCATTACGTCCGAGGCGGAGTTTGGCGACGGTTCAATCAAAGGAAGCGTTGGTGAGTAGGCAAGATATGGAACGCACGCCGATCTGCTCCTTGCGTTTTGGGCCTCGATAGGTTCTAAGCCCGGTGCCTTCATGACCAAAAGGCATGAACGAGAAGCGTGCTGCGTGGCTTTGCGCGTTTTGAGAAGAGTCACCCACCCAGCGTGGCTCATACGCTTTGAATTGTTCTGAGCCTCTACAAAGGGAATCCAACATGGCCAAGATGACCAAGAATCAGTTGATTGAAGCAATTGCAGAGGGAACGCAGGTTTCCAAGGGAGACGTAAAGGCCGTCATCGAGCAGATGGCGACTGTAGGCTATAAGGAGCTGAATGAATCCGGCTAGTTCGTCATTCCCGGTTTCGTCAAGATGTCAGTCGTGAACAAGCCCGCTACTGAAGCCCGCAGCGGCGTAAATCCTTTTACGAAAGAGCCCATGGAGTTTGCGGCCAAGCCAGCCAGCAAGTCGGTCAAGGCATTACCCCTGAAGGTTGCTAAAGACGCTGTTTGAAGCAGCGGCTTGGCTGACGCGTGTTCGTTCGTCTGAATTATGGGTAATTCCATCACACCCGAGGCAGACACCTCCACCCGGACACTAGGGAATCTCTGGAGGACCTAGGGGAGCCGTCTCGAAGGCCATGCGGTGTAATGCCCGCGTGGCCTTTTGTTTTTTATTTATCTACCATTGTCTGGCCGAAAGAATACGCAAACGCTGTTCCTTCTCCGAACAGATAGTGATTTCAGGCCGCCTTCGTCGGAGTGGCCTAGGGACCTTGAGCCCATTTCACTGCGTAGGTCTTGAGGGGGGCTAGTCGTCGCCCTGCGGCGGAAATCGGTCGGCCGTAGGTGTGATCAGCCTAAACGTGCGAAGTCGAGCTAATGTCCATTCTTGCTAACCGTGAGTGACCGGTGTTGGCCAAGAGCTGATATTGGTCAAAACGTCAACATCAGAAAAGTGCGTCAGAAGTAGTGACTGCCTCACATGAAACTCGGATTGCGGGGCAGATACCCGGTCCAATCGCCAAAATCGCGTGTCGACATCAACAGCATCGGAAAGGTGATGCGCATCCCGTGCTCGACCGCGATCCTTAGAGCCGCTTCGCTCGCGCCGGGAAGGAAGGCCGTCACGCGCGGAGAACCAATCTCCACCGCAAGAGCCAGCGCAGTCGTAAACGCAGAGCCAAGCGCGTCGGGCCGCGCGACGGCGAGCGGTCCGATGTGGCCGCCGGTGCTGACGTAGGTATAACCAACGCAATCGTCTGCGGAATAAAGGCCGACGCCTCTCGTCGTCCTGTCGTTGAGTAGATACCGGTGATGCTTTTCTCGCGAGATACCCAGAACCCGGGCGTCAATATTGGCGAGTTTTTGCAGGTCCGAAGCTGTGTCCTCAAGCGATATCGGGCGGAATTGCGGGCCGTGCAAGCGGCCCCTCAGGAGATCACGCAAAACACTGAAATTGTAGATGGGCAAGCGCGGAAATAGGCCGTTCCGAATGTAAAGTCCCTGCGATACGGTGTTGAACGTGAAGGTGATCAGCGCCCTGTTGGTAGCGTCGGATTTCTTCGCATGTTCGAATGTCCGTTTGAGCAATTCGTTACCGATGTTGCGGCCCTGATGTTCCGGCGACACGAAAAGTTGCGCGAGAAACCACAAGTCGCCGCACACCCAACTCCATGCGAACCCGAGGATTTCATTAGCCTCTTCCGCGACCCACAGCCCGCCAGCATCATCTTTCAGAGAAAACAATTGAAACTCGGGTGGGTGCGCCGCGGCCATTGGCCCAAAGCCGTGACGTTGGGTGAGGCCGTTGATACTGGCCACAACGAGCCGATCACTTCTCTCCAAATCCTCCTCGCGGGCGGGCCGGCACAGGATCGGCATTGGACAACTCCCCCAAGCTGTCACATGAGGCTCAGGCCAACGGCCGAACATTCTGGTTCATGCGGAAGAAGTTTTTCGGATCGTACTTCGTCTTGAGCTCCTGGAGGCGCCGGTAGTTGGCTCCATATGCGGTGGGGACCGGATCGCCCGCCTCGTGGTCATCCAGGTAGTTCACGTAGCGGCCGGAGGCGACGAAGGGCTGCATCTCGGCATAGGTCTCTCGCGCCCAGGCAATGGACGCGTCGGTATCGGTCGCATTTGTCCATTGGGAGAGAACGAGCAAGTTATACCCCTCTGCGCGGTGCGGAAAGGCCGTGTCGGCGATACCGATCCGGGCCGCGGCGCCGTGGATGTGCTCGAGCAGCAACTGGCCCATCGGGGTTGGGCATTGCGCGAAGCACCCGATCATCGTGTCGATGGCGTCGTCGCTCAACCCGGCGAGGAAGCTCGATTTCCAATAGTTGAATGCCCCTCGCGGATAGGCACCATCGAGCATCCCGTTGAGTTGGCAGTAGGGCATTGGACCGATCGCATCGAGCACGGGAGACCCGAATTGCTGGAGCGGCCGCATTGCTTTTTCGCCGGCCTCAAGGGAGCCGCAGTGGCACGTCGCCATGGCCGCCACCTTCGTGCCCGATCCGTCCGGAGCATGAGTGAGGGTTCCGAAGATCGCATGTTCATCGGGCAGGGACGCTGTGCTTTCGCGAAAGAACCTCAGCAGGTCGCGGGCTGCGTCGAACGGGTGGACGATCAGACCGGCGGTAACCGCAGGACCTACCGCATGGAGCTCATATTCGAGTGAAGTCGCCACGCCGAAGTTTCCACCTCCGCCCCGAACAGCCCAGAACAGATCGGGTTCTTCGTCCTGGCTGGTCCGCACGACCTTGCCTTCGGCAGTGACGAGTTCGACGGATCGAAGGTTGTCGAGGGCGAGGCCATGCTTGCCCATCAACCAGCCCAGCCCGCCACCCAAGGTGAGCCCAGCAATGCCTGTGCTCGAAACAACGCCGCCCGTGACCGCCAGACCGTGCAGTTGCGTTTCGTGATTGAGCTCGGCCCAGGTGACGCCACCCTGCGCCCGTGCCGTACGGCTTGTGGGATCGACGTGAATTCCTTTCATCAGCGACAGGTCGATCACCAGTCCGCCGTCAATAGTCGCGCGCCCTGCCACGTTGTGACCGCCACCGCGAACCGCGACTTCGAGGCCTAGCTTGCGCGTGAGGTTGACGGCATCGACCACGTCGGCGACGCCGCAACATCGGGCGATCAACGCCGGGCGCTTGTTCACCAGACCATTGTGGACCCTTCGCGCTTCATCGTAGCCTGCGTCCGTCGGCCTCAGGAGTTGCCCGGAGAACGTGCCGGAAAATTCACCGGCGACCTCATCAACGGATCGAACTGAGCTCATGGGGCACTCCTCATTTGGGCCGCCATGTCTTCTTCCGCCTCGGCCGCACCAGGAGCAAACGCGAATAATTCAGCCCAGGGTGAAGTATTTTCATCTACACTACTGCGATGAACAAGCTTCCGCCCCTGATCGAGTTGCGCGCCTTTGATGCTGCGGCGCGGCATTTGAGTTTCAAGAAGGCCGCATCCGAACTCGGGGTGACGCCAACAGCGATCAGCCATCAGATACGACAATTGGAGCGTTATTGCGGGCGCGCTCTGTTTCGTCGGAGGCCGCGGCCGCTCACGTTGACCGAGGCCGGAGCCCGCCTGTTTCCAATCATCCGCGACGGCCTCGAAACGTTTGTCACAGCTTTCGCCGCCGTGAAGCGCGATGGGGATGCGCAGCCTCTTCGTGTGATAACGACAAACGCCTTTGCGAGCCGCTGGCTTGTCCCACGCCTGCCCCACTGGAGGAAGGCGCGCCCCAATGCGCCTCTCGACGTGATCGGCACCGATGGCGTTTTGGATCTCCATGCCGGCGACGCCGACGTCGCCATCCGCTATGCCCGCAACTTGCCAACAGACGGTATCGCCGAGGAATTCCTAAGCGATTCCTTCTGGCCCGTCTGCAGTCCTGAATTGCTTGCCTCCGGCTTGAAGCGCGCCGCCGGCCTTCGCGGACAAGTCCTCGTTCATTGCTGGTGGTCAGCGTCCGATCTTGGGGCTCCAACCTGGCAGAGATGGCTCGACGCTGCGCGACGCAAGTGGCGCGACGTGCCGGAATCCAGGCACATGGATCACCTGAGCTTCAGGGAGGAGCTGCATGCAATCGAGGCAGTGATTGCCGGGCAGGGCATCGGAATTTTTAGCGACGTGCTCGTGGCGCGCGAACTCGCGGCCCGCACGCTGGTAAGACCCTTTGATCTGTGTCTGCCGGGATATCGCTTCTACCTCGTTCGCACACCCGATCATCCACGAGAGAAGAACATTCAGGCCTTCGCAGTGTGGTTGCAGTCAGTCATATGAGCCCCACTGCTGTTGCCTGTTGCAGTGCGGCCGAAACGCCTCAAACGCCGACTTGAAGGGAGGGACCACTGCTGGCGCGCGCGAAAGCCGTCGGCTAGCGCGGGCACCTTCGAATACTGTACGCTGGAGAACTTTCTCCAGATTGGGGCGTCGTCCTCCTCAGCGAAAACCCGATGCGGCCCCTCCAATCGATTTGCCGCAGCATGAGTGGTCAAGCGTCGTTGTCCGTGGGCTGGCCGGGATTGCTGTCGGCTGTCCCTATAGCCAGACATTTGTGGCCGTCGGAAAGCGCGCTCGCTGCTCATCGAGCAAGCGACGGAAGAGAATGCCTTGGTCCCGTAGCCGGCGCGCGGCTAACAAGAACACTCGGGAGGTTGTCACCTCGCCAGTTGGTCATCGAACGAACCCGCTCTCGCGGGAGGGCGCTGGTCGGTCGGGCGGATTGCTTCTACAGCAGTAAGCATTTGAACGAGCGCAGGTGACGGGCGGGCGCTCCTCTTGCGGGGCCGCTATCGGCGTGCGCGGGCAGATAGACCAACGAATTCCAATGTCCGCGCGGATCTTGGGACGTCGACCAAGCTGAGGGCAACTGGCTTGGCTGGAACATATCGATCATCCGAGCAAATGACTTTGCTCGCCTTGCTGTGATTGGCGCGGTCTTACGTCAATTCTCTGGCATCACGCCCTCGTCGCGACGCTTCGATCTCGCGGCAATTCGCGTGCGATGACCTCGCAGTAAGTTCATCCGAGGTTGCGGGCGAACGCGCGCTTCAAAGGATCGTGACGATCGAGGCTTCAACTCGACGTGAGAGCGGCAGCCTCCGCGTCTTGACGGTCATCGCGACCGCCACGACGTCCCGAGCTGGGGCATCACAGCAGCGAGTGAGATCAAACAATGGCCGGTCCCGCCAAAGCCACCTTGAAGCAATTTGCTGACCTTTTGCCCCCTTCCATGCATCCGGTCGCCGAGCCTGCGGCATGCCCGGATCGGAATCTTGGACCTCGTTCGCTTGTCGACATTTCGCCGCCTGAGATCGTCAGACGGCATTCTGCCACGTGGTCGGGCTTACACGCGGAGACGGTCCAGATCATGCGGCACGCGCCGTTTGAATACGGATTCCGGGCTCCATGGCATCTGCTGATTGCCGCTGAAGTCGCCGAGCGCGACGACGGCGAAACCTTTGTTGAAGGCCTGCCCCGGTCTACGCTTCGCAATTTCACGCACAAGCTCACCTTTGTTCCTGCCGGGCATGACTTCCGCGGATGGCAGAAACCGCGCGCATTGACGCGTATCACCTATTTCTACATCGATCCGTGCTGGCCACTCGCCGATCCGGCGCTGCGGTTCGAGGAGATCGAATTCAAACCGCGACTGTTCTTCTTCGATAGCGCTCTCTGGCAGACCGCTCTCAAGCTGAAGTCGCTGATTGAGAACTCGGACTC